>NZ_FUWM01000022.1 GCF_900167185.1 Selenihalanaerobacter shriftii | reverse complement strand
AGGTTAGTGGCATCTTGAGAAGATTGTGGAGCATTCATACTAGTACCATTGGCCATTTCGTTTTGAGCATGTTCAATCATTTTCTTAACCATTTGACCACCAACGGCACCACACTCACGGGAAGTCATATTCCCCCAATAACCAGACTTATACTCATTACTAACGTTAAGTTCTTGAGCAGCTTCCATTTTGAACTTATCTAATGCTTGTCTAGCCATAGGATTAATTAATTGGTTACTATTGTTTCGAGTACTCAATATTTTCACCTCCTTTATTCTGTTGTAATAATATTATTAATCAGAAATTCAGAAAGTATACTGGTAGTTATAAGCACTTTACCATTAATTAGTGCAACTGTTGAAAAGTATGGTAAAATTGCTTTTTTGAAGTGAAAGAAAGCGGTAATTAATCATTAATTACCGCTCTTATTTTACTACTTATCTTGTGCCATACCATTTTCAGCTTTCTCTATCATTTTTCTAACCATCTGTCCACCGACTCGGCCACAATCACGAGTGGTCATGTTGCCCCAGCCTTTGCTTTTGATGTCATTAGTTAAGTCTAATTCATCAGCAACTTCATATTTAAATTTATCTAGGGCTTTCTTAGCTAGAGGGTTGACAGGTTGATTTTTACTCACCTGAATTCCTCCTTTATTTGATTTGGTCAAGACAAGTAGTATTTATACTATTTGCAGAATGTGAGATAATATGTTAGCATTTAAAGACAAATAATGAATTTTAAGAAAGGAATCCAAATTTTATGTATAGAATAAGGAAATAGAGGTGAAATCGATGACATATAAAAAAATCTTAAATAAAAAAATAATTAATTTAGATAATGTGTTTTTATTATTTGGAGATGAAGAATATTTAATTAATGAATTTATAAATAATTTTGTCGAAAAATTTGCAGATGATGAATTTAAAGATTTCAATCTTAATTTTATTGATGATGAAAAGGAAGAATTTATATCTACATTAATTAATTCAGTTAATCAATTACCATTTATGAGTGAAAGAAGAATTATTGTTGTAAAGTCAAATAGGATATTTACGAATAAATTTAAGAAAAAAGAAGCAGAAAGAATGATTGAGATTTTAGGTGACTTTCCTGAAACTTCAATTTTATTATTTAAAACTACTAATAATCCTGATAAAAGAACTAAATTGTATAAAGGATTTAAAAAAGTAGGGCAAGTTTTAGAATTTGAAAACTTAAAATATAAAGCATTAGATAAATGGATTAAAAAAAGAGCTTCAGAATTAGGAAAGCAAATAAATAGACAAGCTATTAAATTATTAGAGAATACATTTAATGATGATTTGCAGAGATTAGATATGGAATTGCAAAAGATATCTACTTTTTTAGGTGATGAGGATTTAATTACTGTACAGAAAGTAAAAGAGATTATTAGTAAGGATAGATTATTAAAAGAGAATATTATTTTTGATTTTGTAGATGCTATTGGTGAACAGAATAATGAAAAGGCTTTAAGGTTATTAAATGATATGATAGCAGATGGACAATCAGAAATCGGTTTGTTAATGATGATTGCTAGGCAGATAAGATTGATTTTACAATCAAAAGTATTATATAGGGAAGGGAATTCAGCTAAACAGATAGCTTCTAGATTAAAACAGCATCCTTATCCAATAAAGAAATGTATAAAACAAGGAAGAAATTTTTCGATTACTAATTTAGAGACGATTTTGGAAATGTTATTAGAGAGTAATGTACAATTAGTAACGGGACAAGATAAAGAATTGGAACTTGAGTTATTGATTTTAAAGTTAAAAGAAATAATAAAATAAGATAAAAAAGAAACCCTTACATCCATTTGGATGTAAGGGTTTCTTATGTTTTTATGGGATTAACCAGCTAACTCATTAAAAGTACGCTCAAGCTTAGACTTTTTACGAGCTGCATTATTCTCATGAATAATACCTTTAGAAACAGATTTATCAATAACTTGTTTAGCATTTCTTAATTCTTCTTTAGCTAACTCTACATCTTCATCTTCTATAGCTGCTTCAAAACTTTTGATTGTATTTTTAAGCTTGTCTTTAATTTTGACATTTCTTTTTCTTTTAGTTTCAGCAGTTCTTACTCTTTTAGTTGCAGATTTACTAGTTGGCATTAATCGGTCACCTCCTTTTAATCCAAGAAAATATGATTAAGTAATTATATTAAATTGTATTTATCATTTTAGACATAACATTAAGAATTTTATCATATGTAATAAAAAAATGCAAGTATAATTTTAGTTTTGAATATAAAAAATAGAATCGGATATCATAATAGTAATTAAAATTTTAAAGGAGGTGATAGCATGGTAGGTTGGTTAGGCGCAATTGTTAGATTCATTGTTTCTGCTTTTGTTCTTTTGGCTGTTGGTTATTTTTTACCTGGTTTTGAAATTGTAGGATTTACTAATGCTTTAATTGCAGCTATAGTTATTGCTGTTATAGGATATGCTATTGAAGCGGTTTTAGGTGATGATATTTCACCACAAAGTAGAGGAATTATAGGTTTTATTACTTCGTCAGTAGTAATTTATTTTACTCAATTTGTAGTTGCTAATATGGCAGTAACAGTAGTAGGTGCTTTATTAGCTGCTTTAGTTATAGGGATTGTTGATGCCTTTGTTCCTACAGAATTAAGATAATTAAATTATTTAGGAGGTAGCTTATGGGAAATGATAATACACCTCTAGATTTAAGCGTTCTTACAGATTTAGCGGTTGAATCTAGAAATTTAGCAGTTGAAAGAACCGGTGGAGAAATAGAAGGAGTTACCTTAGATGAAGAGCAAGTTGATGATGCTAAGATAACTAGAATACAAGTAATGAATCAACAGGCCGCTAAAGCTATCGGTAAGAAACCAGGCAATTATATTACCATTGAATCTGAAGGATTAAGACAAGGACAGCGACCATTACATGAGTATTTGAGCGGAGTAATGGCAGACGAGTTAAATCATTTAATACATTTTGAAAATCTAAATAAAAATTCTGATAAAGAGCCTACAATTTTAGTAATTGGGTTAGGGAATTGGAATGCTACTCCTGATGCTTTAGGCCCTAGGGTAGCTCATCATTTATTAGTAACGAGACATCTATATGATGCAGCTCCTATAGAAGCTAGAGAAGGAATGCGGCCAGTCTGTGCTTTAGCTCCTGGTGTTTTAGGATTAACAGGGATTGAGACTGCTGAAATATTAAAAGGGGTAATTGATAAAGTACATCCAGATTTGGTAATTGCTGTTGATTCTTTAGCTGCTAGAGAGAGCAAACATTTAGCTTCCACAATTCAGATTAGTGATACTGGTATTTATCCTGGTTCTGGTCTTGGTAAAAAGAGAATAGGAATTACAAGAGAAGATATGGGAGTTCCAGTAGTTGCTTTAGGAGTTCCTACAGTTATTAATTCTGTTACAATAGTTAGTGATACTATAGATAAGATTAAGGAGCATGAGCAATTAGCTGGGACTGACTTAAATAATAGATTACAGCAGATTAACGAAGAGCAAAAGGAAGAGATTATTAATCAAATTTTACAGCCATATTTGGGGGATCTAATTATGGCTCCTAAAGGAATAGATAAAATAATTAAAGATGTTGGTAGAGTTGTTGCTGGTGGATTAAATGTAGCACTTCATCCTGATATCAAAGAAGAAGATGTATCAATGTATTTACAGTAACAAAAACGCTCTGACTTAAAAGTCAGAGCGTTTTTGTTATTGAAATAGATTTTTGTTATTTATTTTTAGTTCTATTTTTATGATTCTTGCATAGATATCATTAATAGGATAGGGGTGAAGAATTATGTTTTTAACAACAGATTATATACTTAAAAGAATAATATTAATTATTTTAATTTTAGTATTATCATTAGGGATAATTAATATCTTAAGTGATTCAATAAATTTATTAAAACCTAATTCAATTTTACCCATAGAATTAAATATTAGTAATTCTAAACAAATTTTAAAACATGCATTGCCTATTTTAGGTAGTAAGCAGCAAGAACCAATAAGTTATTTGGTTAATAGCCCAACAGATTTAATTGATTTAATTTCTAAATCTTTATTAAATATTAAAATTAGTGATCCAGTTAGTATACTTGATTCAGAATTAGCTTTCCCTTTAGTTTTAAATAAAAATTCAGTAGAAGTAGCATCTTCAGAAATTTATCCAACAGTAAGACAAAGAAATAATAATAATATACAAAGAAGTTCCAATAATAAAAGACAAGCTTTACAGGATTCTAACTTGAAATTTTCACAAACTAAGCAAAGTAGCCAGTCTAATAATGATAATGTTAGATTTTTTCAAACTCAGCAATCTAAAGAGGTCAAGACTTTTTATAGTAATGTATTGGCGGCAGTCTATCATACCCATACTTCTGAAAGCTATGGAGTTAATGTCTTTAATGGACATTCAGCGCCTGGGACTAAAGGAGATATAACAGAGGTAGGTAGAGAGTTAGTTAAGACTTTGAATTATAAATATGGAATTCAAGCTATTCAGGATACCCAAGTTAATGATTCTGTATATAGAAGAGCTTATTTTAAATCAAGAAGAGTTGGACAACGTTTAGTTAAAGAAAATTCAAACTTAAAAATGGTATTTGATATCCATCGCGATGCTTTAGCTAAACAGAATAAAGAAGTCATGACAACTACTATTAACGGTCAAAAAGTAGCCAGAATAATGATTGTAGTTGCTAAAGCAGATTCAGATTATGGTTTATCACATCCGAATTGGAGAAAGAATCTAGAATTTGCTAATAGGTTAGCAGATAAGATGTCTAGTATGTATCCTGGATTATTAAGAAAAGTGAAGGTAGTAGAAAATAGACGTTATAATCAAGATATTCATCCTCATGCTTTAATTTTAGAGTTTGGAGGGGTTATTAATACACTGCCTGAGGTAAAGCGCTCTGCTCGATTAATGGCTGATGTAATTGCTTCTTTATTGGCTGAGGAACTAGGTGAATAATATCATTTGCGTAGTTTGATAAATTAGGGGATCGGTGTTATAATTGTAAAGGTAAGCTTATGAATAAAGGAGGACAAAAAGTTGAGCGAAGTCAGTCAAGATAGAATTAGAAATTTCTGTATCATAGCACATATTGATCATGGAAAGTCAACTTTAGCCGATAGATTGTTAGAGCATACAGATACAGTTACTGAAAGAGAAATGGAAGAACAGCTTTTAGATAATATGGATTTAGAACGTGAACGTGGCATTACCATTAAAGCTCAAGCTGTAAGGATGAAATATAATACTAGTGATGACGTTGAGTATACTTTAAATTTAATAGATACTCCTGGTCATGTCGATTTCACCTATGAAGTTTCTCGAAGTTTGGCAGCGTGTGAAGGAGCATTATTAGTAATTGATGCGGCCCAAGGAGTAGAAGCACAGACTCTAGCTAATATTTACTTAGCTTTAGAAGCTGATTTAGAAATAATTCCGGTTATAAATAAGATAGATTTACCTAGTGCTAATCCAGACCGTGTAAAAGAAGAACTAATTGATATTGGTTTAGACCCTTATGAAGCAATTTTAACTAGTGCTAAAGAAGGAATAGGTATGGAAGAAGTATTGAAAAAAGTTGTTAAGCAGGTACCACCCCCTGATGGTGATAAGGACAAGCCTCTTAAAGCTTTAATATTTGATTCATTATATGACCCATATCAAGGTGTTATTGCTTATTATCGAGTAATGGAAGGTTCAATTAAACCAGGAATGAAGATTAAAATGATGGCTACGGATAAGACTTTTAAGGTTGAAGAAGTAGGAACTTTTGCACCTACTATGCAACCAACTAAAGAATTGTCTGTTGGAGAAGTAGGGTATGTAATAGCTAGTGTTAAAGATGTCAGCTATTGTCAAGTAGGTGATACTATTACTAATGCTAATAATCCTGCTGATGAGCCACTACCAGGGTATCAAAGTGCTAAGCCAATGGTCTTTTGTGGGTTATATCCAGTGGATGGTGATGATTATGAAATTTTAAGGGATGCTTTAGATAAATTACAATTAAATGATGCTTCTTTAACATATGAACCAGAGACATCTGAAGCATTAGGCTTTGGATATAGATGTGGATTTTTAGGATTATTACATATGGAGATTATTCAAGAGCGGTTAGAACGAGAATATAATTTAGATTTAATTACTACTGCTCCTAGTGTAATTTATAAGGTTTATAAAGAAGATGATGAAATGGTTAAAGTAGAAAATCCAGCGAATATGCCTGAGAGACAGTATATCGACTATATTGAAGAACCTTTTGTAAAAGCTACTATTATGCTACCAGATGAGTATGTAGGACAAGGCATGGAGCTTGCACAGAATCGTAGAGGCGAATTTAAGGATATGCAGTATTTAGATGAGGATAGAGTTAAATTAGTATATGGATTACCGTTAAGTGAGATAGTTTTAGATTTCTTTGATCAGCTTAAATCAGTAACTAGAGGTTATGCCACTTTTGATTATGAACTTAGTGGTTATCGTGAAGCTGACTTAGTTAAATTAGACATTTTAGTTAATAAAGATCCTGTTGATGCTCTATCTTGTATTGTTCATAGAGATAGTGCTTATGAGATTGGTAATCAGCTAACTAAAAAATTAAAAGAATTCATTCCTCAGCAGATGTTTAAAGTACCTGTACAGGCTGCTATTAGCAGAAAAGTAATTGCTAGACAGACTATTCGTGCTAAACGTAAGAATGTATTACAAAAATGTTATGGTGGAGATGTTTCTCGAAAAAGAAAATTATTAGAACAACAAAAAGCGGGTAAAAAACGGATGAAACAGGTCGGAAGTGTTGAGATTCCACAGGAAGCATTCATGGCTATTTTAGAAATTGATGATTAAAGGAAGTATTTATTATGAAAAAAATTGGATTATATATTCATATTCCGTTTTGTATTAGGAAATGTTATTACTGTGACTTTAACTCTAGAACATGGGAATCTCAATTAGCTAATGAATTTTTAACAGCTTTATTTGAAGAGATTAAGATGATAGCTAATAAATATAAATATCCTACGTTAAAGAGTGTCTTTATTGGAGGTGGAACTCCCACTTGTCTTGATGGAGATGCTCTTTTAGATTTATTATTACTTCTCAAAGAAGAATTTAAAGTAGAATCGGATAGTGAAATAAGTATTGAAGCTAATCCTGGTACTCTTAGTAAGAATAAATTATCTTTATTAAAAGAAGGTGGAATTAATCGCTTAAGTTTTGGTGTGCAATCTTTTAATAATCAAACTTTAAGAGAACTAGGCAGAATTCATACTGCTAAGCAAGCTATTGATAATTATTATTTAGCTAGAGAATTAGGATTTGAAAATATTAATTTAGATTTAATTTTTGCTTTACCAGGTCAAAAAGTAGTTGAATGGGAAGCTACACTTAGACAATCTTTAAAACTACATCCTAATCATTTATCCACATATAATTTGAAGATTGAACCAGGGACCAAATTTGCTCGTGATGTAGATAATGGTTTATTAGAGCCGGTTTCAGAAGAAATAGATTTAGAAATGTATCAGTTAACTATGGATTTTTTAACTGAAAATGGTTATAAACATTATGAAATTTCTAATTTTGCTCGTTCTGGTTATGAATCGGAGCATAACCGGATTTATTGGCGTAATGAGCCTTATTTAGCTCTAGGTCCAGGGGCACATTTTTATGATGGAGATGTAAGAGGTAGTAATGTGACGTCGATTTCAGAATATATTAATACTGTCAACTCAGGAGAATTGCCTATTAAAGAAGTAAATCAATTAACTCGTGAGGATAAAATAGTAGAAAGCATGATTTTAGGCTTGAGATTAAGAGAAGGGATTTCTTTGTCTAGATTTGAAGATCGTTTTGGCGAAAGTCTTGATAAGGTATATGGTCAAGAGATAAAGAAGTTAGAAAAAGAGAATTATATAAGAGTTACTTCTAAAAGAATAACTCTTACGCGTCGAGGTTTAGTATTAGCCAATGATGTATTAGCTGAATTTATTCTTGGGTAAGTTCTGGAGTATTTGCTAGTATTCAGGAGTATTATTTAATTAATTTGCTTTAATAAAGATTAGTATTGTTTGACAAATGGTGAGGTAAGTGATATTTTAATTATAGTTGGTTGTTAGCACTCGAACTTAACGAGTGCTAATACTGAGGGGTGAGAGTTATAATGTTGAAGATGACGGAACGGAAGAAGAAGGTATTAAAGGCCATCATTAATGAGTATGTGATGACTGCTGAACCGATTGGTTCACGTACGTTAGTGAGAAGATATAACTTTGGATTTAGCTCGGCAACCATCAGGAATGAAATGGCTGATTTAGAAGAAATGGGTTATTTAAAACAGCCACATAAATCGGCTGGTCGAATTCCGTCAGACAGAGGATATAGGTTTTATGTAGACACATTAATGGAATTACAAAAAGTTTCTAAGCGACAACAAGAGGCGATTAAAGATAACTATGAATATGAAGCTAAGGCTAAAGAAATACATGAAATTATTTATAAGACTTCAAATATGTTATCAGATTTAACTAAGTATACGTCTTTAATTTTAAGCCCTCAGGTTAAAAATAGTGTTTTTAGAAGTTTAAAATTAATTCCACTAGATAGTAAGAATGTATTATTAATCTTAATTACTGACCTTGGTATACAAGATCGAATAGTTGCTATGCCACAAGAGTTGAGTCATTCTGAGTTACAGGAGATGTCACGGTTTTTGAATGAACGATTACGAGGGTTGACTTTAAATCAAATAAATGAGCAGTTATTATCAGATTTAGAGCATAAATTACTTGATCGACTTGATTATTTTGAAGGTAATATTAATTTTCTATATCCAGATTTGTTTAATCCTATTTCTAGTAAAGAGAAGGTTTATTTAGGTGGAACAACAAATATTTTAGAACAACCAGAATTTAATGATATTCAAAAAGTCAAATCAGTATTGCGACTTTTAGAAGAAGAAGAATTATTATATGATATTTTGGGAACTATATCTGGTGATGATAATATGTCTGGAGTTAGTATTACCATTGGTCAAGAGAATGAAATTGATGAAATTAAAAATTGTAGTATGGTAACTGCTACTTATAGATTAAATAATAGAGCTATCGGAAAAATTGGAGTTTTAGGTCCTACAAGGATGGATTATTCCAATGTAGTTTCTATTGTTAAGATGATGGCTCAAGTCTTAAGTAGTATGCTAACTGATAAAAATAAATAAGTTAAGTAGGTGGTGATGATAGCTAATGGCTATTAGTAAAGAAAAAAATGATTTAGAGAAAGAAGCATTAGAAAGAGAACAAGAAGAAAAAGATCAAGAAAAAATTAATGATGATGAGGATAATAAAATAGAAGTTGAAATTACTGAAGAAAACTTTATTGAATTACAAGAAGAATTAGAAAGGAGTGAATTAGAAAAACAGAAATACATAGATAGACTTCAGAGATCACAGGCTGAATTTTCAAATTACAAAAAGAGAGTTAGAAGAGAAAAAGAAAGACTTAAATCAAATGCAACTAAAGAATTAGTCAACGAGTTATTGCCGGTTTTAGATAACTTCGAAAGAGCCCTTTCTTCTTCTAAGGATAATCAGGACTTAACTGGATTTTTAGAAGGAGTAGAGATGGTGTCTAGACAGTTAACTAAGGTTTTAAAAGAAGAAGGATTAAAGGTTATTCCAACAGTCGGTGATGAATTCGATCCTAAAATTCACGAAGCGGTAATGCAGGTAGAAAGTGATGAATATGAATCAGGAATTATCACTGAGGAATTACAAAAAGGTTATATATTCAACGATCAAGTCTTAAGAGCATCGATGGTAAAAGTAGCTAAATAACATCTAAAATTTTGGGTGTAATAGTGGTAATCACATAAAGTGAATGGACTTCATATATTATAGAATGTAAAATAATTCGTTTTTTACTTTGTGTTTAATATATATTTTTATACAGACATTTAAATAAGGGGGATGATTTAGTATGAGTAAAATAATTGGAATTGATTTAGGAACTACTAATTCATGTGTAGCTGTCGTGGAAGGTGGAGAGCCAACAGTTATTCCTAATGCTGAAGGAAGTAGAACTACTCCTTCTGTAGTTGGATTTTCTAAAAAAGGTGAAAGATTAGTTGGTGAACCTGCTAAGCGTCAAGCTATTACAAATCCGGATCAAACTGTTATTTCTATTAAGCGACATATGGGAACTGACCATAGTGAAGAATTAAATGGTAAAGAGCATACTCCTCAAGAAATTTCTGCTATGATTTTGCAGAAGTTAAAGAGAGATGCTGAGGATTATTTAGGAGAAGATGTTAAAAAAGCTGTAATTACAGTACCAGCCTACTTTAGTGATGCTCAAAGACAGGCAACTAAAGATGCAGGTAAGATTGCTGGTTTAGAAGTAGAAAGAATTATTAATGAACCGACTGCTGCTTCTTTAGCTTATGGATTAGATGATGATAGTGATCAAACTATTTTAGTATATGACTTAGGTGGAGGAACTTTTGATATCTCTATCCTAGAGTTAGGTGGCGGTGTATTTGAAGTTGTTGCTACTAATGGTGATAATAAATTAGGTGGTGATGATTTCGATGAAAAGATTATAGATTACTTAGCTGAAGAGTTTAAGAAAGAACACGGTATTGATTTAAGAGACGATAATATGTCTTTACAGAGATTAAAGGATGCTGCGGAGAAAGCTAAGATTGAATTATCAGGTGTAGCAAGTACAAATGTTAATTTACCATTCATTACTCAAACAGAGACAGGTCCTAAGCACTTAGATATCGATATTACTAGATCTCAATTTGAAAAAATGACTGCAGATTTAGTTGAAAGAACAATGAAACCAACTCGTCAAGCATTATCTGATGCTGAATTAAATAAGAATGATATAGATCAAGTATTATTAGTTGGAGGTTCTACTAGAATTCCTGCAGTTCAAGAAGCAGTTAAAAAAGCAGTAGTTAATGACCCTAATAAAGGTATTAATCCAGATGAATGTGTAGCTCTAGGTGCTGCAATTCAAGGTGGAGTATTAGCAGGAGATGTAGATGACTTAGTATTATTAGATGTTACTCCATTATCTTTAGGTATTGAGACTATGGGTGGAGTATTTACTAAGCTAATTGACAAAAATACTACAATTCCTACATCAGAAAGCAAAGTCTTTAGTACAGCAGCTGATAATCAGACAGCAGTAGATATTCATGTGTTACAAGGTGAAAGAGAAATGGCTAAAGATAATAAGACTTTAGGTCGTTTCCAATTAACAGGTATTCCGCCTGCTCGTAGAGGAGTACCACAAATAGAAGTAACTTTTAATATTGATGCTAATGGTATTGTGCATGTTTCAGCTCAAGATAAAGGTACTGGAAATGAGCAGGATATCACTATTAAATCAGATACTGGATTATCAGATGAAGAGATTGAAGAAATGGTACAAGAAGCAGAAGAACATGCTGAAGAGGATAAGAAACGTCGAGAAGCAGTGGAAACTGTTACAGAAGCAGACAGTTTAGTTCATCAAGTTGAAAAAACTATGGAAGAAGCAGGAGAAAACATGGATGCTTCAGTAACGGGAGAGATTGAATCTGCTAAAGAAGAGTTAGAAGAAGTATTAGAAGATATTGATATGCAGAATATCAATCCAGATGAGATAGATATTGAGGCGATTAATGAGAAGAAAGAAGCACTAACTAGTCAGTTACATGAATTAACTCAGCAGATGTATTCTCAAGCTGAGCAAGCCCAACAACAAGCTCAACAACAGGCTGGAGCTCAAGGAGCTGCTGGTGGCGAAACTGAAGATGATGAAGATGTAGTTGATGTTGATTATGAAGAAGTTGACGATGATGAAGTTGATAGTGAATAATAATTGGATGTAGTTAGTCAAGATTAACACAAAGTCAAAGCCAAATGGCTTTGGCTTTGTTTATGTTCATAGATTATTAAAGTGTGAGGTGGTGGATTTATATTATGAGTAAGCGAGATTATTATGAAATTTTAGGTGTTAGTAAAGATGCTAGTGATAAAGAGATTAAACGAGAATATCGTAAATTAGCTAAGAAGTATCACCCGGATGTTAGTGATGAACTGAATGCTGAGGAAAAGTTTAAAGAGGCTTCTGAAGCATATAAAGTCTTAAGTGATGATGAAAAGAGAGCTAGATATGATCAATATGGTCATGCTGGTGTAGATCAGGACTTTGGCCAAGGTGGTTTTGGTGGTTTTGATGATATCTTTGATATGTTCTTTGGTGGCGGTGGTGGAAGAGGTAGACGTCAACGAAGAAATGCACCACGTAAAGGTTCAGATTTACGATACAATATGTCTATTGACTTTGAAGAAGCAGCTTTTGGAACAGAGAAAGAAATTAAAATTCCACGTACTGAGGAATGTGACAATTGTGGCGGGAGTGGAGCTAAATCAGATAGTGATGTAGAAACTTGTGCTAAGTGCAATGGTACAGGACAGGTTCAAATTAAGCAACAGACTCCTTTTGGTCAGTTTGTACAGACAACAACTTGTGATCGCTGTCATGGTAATGGTAAGTTTGTTAAAGATCCTTGTCCAACATGTGGTGGAAAAGGGAAAGTGCGTAAAAGAAGATCAATTACTGTAGACATACCAGCAGGTGTAGATGATGGATCGAGATTAAGATTAAGAGGTGAAGGAGAAGCTGGTGAGAACAACGGTCCAGCTGGAGATCTTCTTGTAGTTATTAATGTAAGATCTCATAAATTATTTAAACGTAGAGGAGACGATGTACTCTGTGAAGTGCCGATTAATTTTGTGCAGGCTACATTAGGTGATGAGATTCAAGTACCAACATTAGATGGAAAGGTTAAATTTAAAATTCCAGAAGGAACTCAGCCTGGTACTTCATTTAGACTTAAAAATAAAGGTGTACCTCATTTAAGAGGTAGTGGCCGGGGAGACCAGCATATTAAAGTTAAAGTGATAATCCCTGAAAAATTAGATAAAGATCAGAAAGACCTATTAAAGAATTTTGCGGATATCAGTGGTGAAGAGATTAATCCTGAGGAAAAAGGTTTTTTTAAGAAGGTTAGAGATGCTTTAGGAATGTAAATTAAAGGAGATTAAAATCATGGAGTGGGTAGAACTTAAAATTTTCTCCAAAGATGAATCATTGCCAGCTATTGATAATATTTTACGGGAGATAGGTACAGATGGATTAATTCAGGAAGAAATAGTAGAGACAATAGAGTCAGAAGATAACTTATTAATTAAATCTTATCTCCCAGTTAATGATTCTTTTGAATCTAAGTTGGTTAAACTAAAGAGTAGGATCGGACAATTGACAGAATATGGATTGGATGTTGGCTCTGGTAAAGTAGAGTTAGAGACTATACCGGAAGAAGAATGGAGTACTTCTTGGAAGCAGTATTTTAAACCAGAGAGAATAACGAAAAGAATAGTAGTTAAGCCAACCTGGGAAGATTATCAACCTCAATCTGGAGAAGAAATAATAGATCTGAACCCTGGGATGGCCTTTGGAATAGGATCTCATGCAACTACAACTATGTGCATAGAAGCAATTGAAGATTATTATAGCCAGTGTCAGAATATGTTAGATATAGGAACAGGAACCGGAATTTTATCTATAGTTGCTAATTTATTACAAATTAAAAATATATTAGCCATTGATATTGATGAAGTAGCTATAAAGGTTGCAAAGGATAATTTAAAGCTTAATGGAATTGAAGATAAAGTAGTAGTTAAGCAAGGTGATTTAGTTAATACTGTTGAGGAAAAATATGATTTAGTTGTAGCTAATATATTACCGCATATTATTAAAGAGCTAATTCCTGATATCTTAAAAGTTTTGCATGAAGATAGTATATTTGTTTTATCGGGAATTATAGATGAAAAAGAGGCAGAAATAAAAGATAAGTTAAAAGAGCTTGGATTAAAGATTAAGGAAATAAAGTATCAAGAAGAATGGGTGACGATTATTGGAGAGAGGAGAGAATAATATGCATCATTTCTTTGTGAAACCTGAAAATATTAATGAAGACCGAGTGAAGATTACTGGAAGTGATGTGCGACACATTACTCGTTCTCTTCGACTGGATGTTGGAGATAAGATTAGCGTAGCAGATGGTATAGGAAAGAAATATGTTGTAAAGATTATTGACACACAAGAAGACTTAGTATTAGGTGAAATTCAAAAAGAATTCCAAGTAGAAGTTGAACCAGAAATAGAGGTTACTCTATTACAAGGATTACCTAAGAGTAAGAAGATGGATTTAATAGTCCAAAAGTGTACTGAATTAGGGATGGATAAGATTATCCCTATGGAGACTAGAAGAACTGTAGTTAAGTTAAAACCTAGTAAAGCCAAAAGGCGGCAAAAAAGGTGGCAAAAGATTGCTAAAGAAGCTGCTAAACAGTCTGGTAGAGCTAAAATTCCAACGGTTGAAGATTTAATAGATTTTGCTGATTTAGAATTAATAATTAATAATTATGATTTAATTTTATTGCCTTGGGAAGATGAAGAGAGTATAGGGTTGAAGAAAATTTTAAAATCATCAGCTGAACATAATAATAGAATTCTAATTATTATTGGTCCTGAAGGTGGTTTTGACTCTGAAGAAGTAATGGAAGCTAAAGAATTAGGAGCTAAGTCAGTAACTTTAGGACCACGTATTTTACGAACTGAGACAGCAGGCTTAGCTGCTTTAAGTATGGTCTTATATGAATTAGGAGACTTAGGAGGAGAATAATGAAGCGAGTTGGATTTTATACTTTAGGGTGTAAGGTTAATCAATATGACACCGAGTCTATGATTAATCTATTTAAAGAAGCTGGTTATGAGATAGTCGATTTTAATACTGAAGCTGATGTTTATATTATAAATACTTGTACAGTAACGCATCAAGGCGCAAGTAAATCTCGAAAGATAACACGACGAGCAAAACGCCGCAATCCAGAAGCCATTGTAGCAGTAGTTGGCTGCTATCCTCAGGTTTCTCCTGAAGAGGTTTTAGAGATTGAAGGAATTGATTTAATAGTAGGTACTGAAGGTCGTAAGGAGATTGTTAGTTTAGTTGAAGAGGCAGTGGCTGCTACTAAACCTTTAGATTATGTTCAAGATGTAATGGAATCTGATATTTTTGAAGAGATTCCTATTACTGAATCTAATGAGAGGACTCGGGCTTCATTAAAGGTACAAGAAGGCTGTGACCGTTTTTGTGCATACTGTATTATTCCATATACCCGTGGTTCAATTAGAAGTAGAGAATTAACGGAGGCTATAGCAGAAGCTAAGCGCTTAGCTGAAAATGGGTTCAAAGAGATAGTCTTAACTGGTATTCATTTAGGTGCTTATGGAGAAGAGAGAGAGAAAAAAAATAATTTAAATACTTTGATTAAAGAACTCTTACCGATCAATGGTATTGAAAGAATTCGATTAAGTTCAATAGAGGCTACTGAAGTTAATGAAGAATTAATAAATATGATTGCTAATGAGAAGAAATTATGTCGTCATTTACATCTACCTTTGCAAAGTGGTAGTGATAAAGTATTAGAAGCAATGAATCGAGAATATACTACTACAGAGTATGCTGCTAAAGTAGAAAAGATTAGAAATAAAATACCAGAAATTGCTATTACCACTGATGTAATGGTAGGGTTTCCTGGAGAGACAGATGAAAACTTTGAAACTACTTATGAATTTATTAAAGAGATTGGATTTAGTGATCTTCATGTCTTTAAATATTCTAAAAGAGAAGGGACCCCAGCTGCTAATTTATCTAATCAAGTACATTCTAAAGTTAAGAAGAAACGAAGTGCAAAATTACGTGAATTAGCTAAGAGTATGGCAGTTGATTATCGCAGAGAATTTATAGGCAAAGAACTAGATGTCTTACTGGAAGATGAGAGAAACCACCAGACTAATCTATTAACTGGTTTAACCGATAACTATTTGCGAGTAATGGTTGATGAAAATGATAAATATGAAGGGCAGTTAGTAGATGTAGGGTTAATAAGAGAGGCAGAAGATTATTTAATAGGTGAAATTATAGATTAGTTTGATGATTTATGCACTTAGAAAAGAAGGAGTTTAATTATCCTGTCAAGAATATATTTGTAACTATGTTATAAAGGTATGCATAAAGGAGGGAATAGAATATGTCGGATTGTATCTTCTGTGATATTGTCAATCATGAAATGGATAGTGATATTATATATGAAGATGATAAGGTGGTCGCTTTTAGAGATGTCGAGCCACAAGCACCAGTACATATCTTAATTGTTCCTAAAAAACATATTCCAACTACTCTAGACTTAACTGAAAAGAACAATGAGTTAATTGGTCATATCTACCAAGTTGCTGGTAAACTAGCAGAAGAAGAAGAAATTGATGAAGAAGGATTTAGAGTCGTTAATAATTGTAATGAAGCAGGTGGGCAGACTGTGTTTCACTTGCATTTTCATTTATTAGGTGGTAGAAGCCTACAATGGCCACCAGGTTAAAATTAAATGAGTAGTTAATTTAGGATGTATTTTATTTTTTAGAAGGAGGTAAGGATTTATGTCCTTGAAAGAAGAATTACTTGCTGATATGAAGAAAGCAATGAAAGAGGGCGACAAACAGAAATTATCAGTAATTAGAATGACTAGAGCTGCAATTAAAAATGTTGAAATAGACGATAGAAGAGACTTATCTGATGATGAGGTTATTGCTGTTTTAGCAAAAGAAGTTAAACAGCGAAAAGAATCGATTACTGAATATAAAAAAGTTGGTAAAGACGATGTCGTTGCTGATTTAAAAAAAGAGATTGAGATTTTGGGTAAATATTTACCGGAACAATTGTCAGAAGACGAATTGGTTGATTTAGTTGAAGAGACTATCGACAAAGTAGGAGCAGAAGGTATGAGTGATATGGGTAAAGTAATGGGAGCAATTATACCGCAGACTAAAGGTAGAGCTGATGGTAGTGAAGTAAGTAGATTAGTTAAAGAAAAATTACAATCATAAATGTATTGATATAGGTCATATGCTCGGTGCTAGATTAGTACCGAGTATTTTATGTATTTATGATCTAAGTAATTATTAAGTGATTATTTAGAAAGGATTGATGTAAGATGTATAGAAGATGTTTATTAATCCTTTTACTTGTTTTGGGGTTGTTAATTGGTGGAGTAGGACATAGAGCTTTAGCCAATAATAATAATAAATTAGTTTATCAGATTCCAGTGAAGGGAACAATTGATTTAGGATTAGCTAAATTTATTTCTCGTGGTATTCAGCAAGCAGAGGAAGAAAATGCAGATGCTATTTTGTTATCGATAGATACTTTTGGAGGATTAGTAAAAGCATCTACTGAAATTAGAGATACAATTTTAAAGACAGATGTACCGGTTATTGCATATGTAGAGAATAGAGCTTGGTCAGCAGGGGCTTTAATTACTACAGCCAGTGATCAGATTTATATGAATTCTGGGAGTAGTATTGGAGCTGCTGAAACTAGGCCTAAGGAAGAAAAATTCATTTCCGCTTTTCGGAAAGAATTTGAGTCTACAGCAGAAAAGACAGGACGTGATCCTAAATTAGCAGCAGCTATGGTAGATGCTAGAGTTCAGATAGATGGAGTAGTGGAGCAAGGACAGATATTAACCTTAACTGCTAAAGAGGCAGAGAAATTAACATTTATAAATGGAGTTGTCAATAATAGGGAAGAAGCATTGATTCAAGGAGGTTATCATCAAGCAGAAGTAAGAATAATTAATTCTAACTTAAAGGAAAACTTAGCTCGCTTTACTTCAAACCCTTTAGTTAGTACAATTTTACTTACAATCGGTTTTATAGGTTTAATTCTTGAAGGAATTACTCTAGGGTGGGGAGCATCTGGTAGTGTAGGTTTATTATCTTTAGGATTATATTTTGCTGGGAGATTAATTGCAGGTACTACTGGGTTTGGATTGATTTTGTTCTTCATACTGGGGATCTTTCTTTTAGCATTAGAAGTTTTAGTAGTGCCAGGGTTTGGAATAACTGGTATTGGTGGGATTATTGCGGTACTTAGTAGTTTATTTTTTAGTTTTGAAAATAAAGATGTTGCAATTTATGTAATTACTATTTCTACAATGTCTAGTATAGTTGGTATACTTATTGCGTTAAAATATTTTATTACAAGTACTACTTGGAGCAGAATTGAACTTTCTACTGCTCAAACTAAAGAAGATGGCTATATTAGCAATAGAGATAATCAAGGTTTAGTTGGTAAGCAGGGTATAACTATTACGCCACTTCGCCCAGCAGGAGTTGCTCAAATAGGTGATCAAAGAAAGGATGTAGTTTCAGAAGGAGGATTTATCTCAAAAGAGCAGAGGGTTGAAGTAATAGCTGCTCGTGGTAGGAGAATAGTGGTAAGGCAATTAACAGAATAAGGAGTGATTAATAATGACAAGTTTACTTTTACCAATAATATTTATTGGTGGGTTCTTTATTTTATTTAGTTACATAATCCCAATAGGACTTTGGATATCTGCTTTGGCTTCTGGAGTTAAAGTAGGTCTTGGTACTTTAATCGGAATGAGGTTAAGAAGAGTACCACCAGCTAATATAGTTAGGCCAATGATTAAGTCTCATAAAGCTGGTTTGAAGTTAGGAGTAGATCGTTTAGAGGCTCATTATCTAGCTGGAGGGAACGTAGACCGGGTAGTGGATGCATTAATTGCTGCTGAAAGAGCAGATATAGATTTGATTTTTGAACGAGCAGCCGCTATAGACTTAGCAGGAAGAGATGTTTTAGAGGCGGTGCAGATGAGTGTTAATCCAAAAGTAATCCAGACACCATTAGTTACAGCAGTAGCTATGGATGGAATTCAGGTGCAGGCAAATGCTAGAGTGACTGTTAGAGCTAATATTGAGCGTTTAGTAGGTGGAGCTGGTGAAGAAACTATTTTAGCTCGAGTGGGAGAAGGGATAGTTACTACTGTTGGTTCAGCAGATGCTCATACGAAAGTATTAGAAAACCCGGATTCTATTTCGGAGACTGTATTAGATAAAGGTTTAGATTCTGGAACAGCATTTGAAATATTATCTATTGATATTGCAGATGTGGATGTTGGTAAGAATATTGGTGCGCAATTACAGACCGACCAAGCGGAAGCCGATAAAGAGATAGCTCAGGCTAAAGCAGAAGAAAGAAGAGCTATGGCTGTAGCGCAGGAACAAGAGATGAAGGCCCAGGTCCAAGAGATGCGGGCTAAGGTAGTAGAATCAGAGGCAGAAGTTCCAAAGGCTATGGCAGAAGCTTTACGTGAAGGGAAGATGGGAGTTATGGATTATATGAATATGCAGAATATAAAAGCAGATACTCAGATGCGAGAGAGTATTTCTGGTACTGACCACGAAGGACAAAAGAATACTGCTGATAATGATTAATTTCGGTATTCAAGGAGGGTAGATATGGAAATTATAATCCTTTTTATACTTTATGTTGGATATATTATGCTTTCTGCCTTTATCAAAAAACTTAATAATAATTATCAGGAACCAGACTTAGATAAAAGTCCTATGGAGCCAAATCCTGAATCTAATTTAAAAGAAGATAAGGGCAATTTGCAGGATATTAATAAAAAACAAAGGCATGTCAGAGAACAGGATTCACAATTAAAAAGAACCAATAATAAATTAGATGATGAATTAATGGAGTTAAAAGCTAAGCAGGATAAGGCTAAAAGAAAGAAGAATGAAGTTAAAAGAAAAATAGCTGATATAGAGACAGAACAAAAAGATCTTAAGCGAAAAAAAGATAGAAAAAATTTGGACTTAAATAATTTAGGACATCGCCAATTACAGCAAGGTATTATATTATCAGAAATTTTAAAACCTCCTCGTGCTAAGAGACCTTATAATTTTAATAAGGGAAAATAAATACTAGATAATTAGATTTGGTATTAAAACATGGTGAGATTCAACCATTTGATCCAAGGGAAAGTTAATAAAATTACATAGTAAGTCTAGAAAGCTGGCCTATATAGGTCAGCTTTTTTTATTTTAGTTATTATTATATTCCTTTAGACATAAATTTAATACAAGAAGTAGTTAGGGAGGGGTTGGATTGGAAAATGATAGTATTAAAGAAAAGTTTAAAAATAAATTTGCTGATTTTTTCGAATTACCGAAAGATGTAGTACTTGATGTGCCACGAATTGCTCTTGTTGGCAATTTAGAGCTAAACTTAGAAAATCATCGTGGGGTTATTGAATATGACCAAGAAAAGGTTAGGATTAGAATTCATAAGGGACAGGTTATTATTTTGGGAAAGGAATTAATAATAGAAGAGTTAAGTAAGGAGGAAGCACGAATTACAGGATATATTAAGGATATTAATTTTAAATATTATTAGGGAAGTGATAATTATGCTTTTTAAGTTATTATATTTATTTCATGGTTATTTAACAATTGAGATTAATGGTTATGCTAAAGAAAAGTTGATTAATTTTTTAATCAGAAGTGAATTAAAAGTTTGGGATATTATTAATAAAGAAGGGCAACTTGAAGCTAAGTTAAGTGCCAAAGATTTTAAAGAAGTTAGAAAATATGTTAGGCGAGCACAATGTAAAGTTAGAATAAAATCGAAACATGGATTACCATTTTTAATAAATAAATCTAAAAGCAGGAAAGCTTTTATTGTGGGAGTAGTTGTTGCTATTTTAACCATATATATACTTTCATCTTTTATTTGGTTTGTGGAAATTAAAGGAGTAGAAGAAACAAAAGAGGCGGAAGTTTTTTCTTTATTAAAGAAAGCAGGGTTTGAGTATGGTATGTTGAAGTATAAATTAGATATCTCAGAAGTAGAAAAAAGAATAAGAATTCAGCCAGAGGTTGCTTGGGCTAATGTTGAGTTAAAAGGGACAAAGTTGTTAGTAGATATAGTAGAAAAGGTTATTATCGATCAACAGACTAATGGTGAACAAGCAGTTGATATAGTTGCTAAAAAATCAGGATTAATTGAAGAAGTAATTGTCTTACAGGGGCAACCAGTAATTAAAGAAGGAGAAGTGGTGCAGGCAGGAGAAAAATTAGTTAGCGGAACTATAAAATATTATTCTAAACCTTCTGATGAAGAGACAGTAATAGATGCTGAATCTAAAAAAGAGCAAGAACCTGTAGAAATAAAAAAAGTGGTAGCTAAAGGAATTGTAAAGGCTAAAGTCTGGTATGAGAGCTATGGAGAGGTTAGACTAATAGATTATCATCAACAGAAGACAGAAGATATCATTGATAGTATTAGTATTAAGTATAAAGATATGGAGATTAAATTTTATGGTCCTAAGAAACCGCCTTTTACTTATTTTAAAGTAGAGAAGACTACTAAATCTTTACCATCATGGAGGAATATTAATCTTCCTATCGAAATAATTAGAAGAAGATATATAAAAGTTAAGGAATTCCAAGAAAGACGGAGTTTAGCTGAAGCTAAGAAACTAGCTAAAAAGCGAGTTTTAAAAAAGATTTTAAGTAAACTTGATGAAAATGCAGTAATTATAGATAAAGATTTAAAGGTAATATCTATGAACCAAGAAGTGAATAATATAGTTAGGGTCAAAGCTTTAATAATAACTAAAGAGGATATTGCTTTACAAGAAAATATTCAGTAGGGGGTTATAGTAGCATTGGCTCAAAAAGAAATAGTACTTACTACTAATGAAATAGCTAGAAGAATATTTGGACAACAAGATAAAAGTTTAAAATTAATTGAAGATACGTTTGATGTGGATATTTTGGCTAGAGGAAATCGAGTCCAAGTTGAAGGTGAAGAAGAGGAAGTAAAGCGGGTGGCTAAATTATTTAGTGAATTAAGCAAGGTGGCAATTAATAATAATAATTTAGATGAAAGGGAAATAGAATATGCTATTGACTTAGCAATGGAAGATAGATTCGACTTAGATAAGATATATTCTGATGTGATTCAAGTAACTTATAAAGGTAAAAAAATCAAACCTAAAACTTTAGGCCAAAAAAAATATATAGACTCTATTCGTAATCATGATATAGTATTTGGAATTGGACCAGCAGGAACCGGGAAGACATATTTAGCAGTAGTAATGGCGGTTAATGCTTTAGTTACTAATCAAGTAAGAAGAATTATTTTGACTAGACCTGCTATTGAAGCTGGTGAAAACTTAGGTTTTTTACCTGGTGATTTACAGGAGAAAGTAGATCCTTACTTGCGTCCTTTATATGATGCGTTATATGAAGTTTTGGGCCCTAAAAAGGTAAATGAATTGTTGGAACAGGAAATTATTGAAATTGCTCCTTTAGCTTATATGCGAGGGAGAACTTTAAAGGATTCTTTTGTGATTTTAGATGAAGCACAGAATACAACTTCTGCTCAAATGAAGATGTTTTTAACTCGATTAGGAGTTGATTCAAAAGCTGTAATAAATGGAGATATTACACAAGTTGATTTACCTAATCGCAAGGCTTCAGGTCTTAGTCAAGTTCGTAAAATATTAACAGATATTGAAGGAATAGAATTAATTTATTTAACTAATAGAGATGTTGTACGTCATAGATTAGTACAAAAGATCATTGAAGCTTATGAAAGAAGTTAAGGAGTGTAGATAATGGGTTTTTTAGATGAAATGAAGGAGAAGATTTCAGCAGGTGATCTACAGCTTTCTCAGGATATGGTTACGAAACGTTGGATCTGGGGAATTGTAGTCTTTATTATTTTAACTTTAATTTTAACAATAGACTTTATACCAAATCAGGTTAATTTAGAAGTCGGACAAGTTAGCCCTAGAGATATAGAGGCTCCTAAGACTATTGAATATATTGATGAAGATAGGACAGAGGAGCTAAAATTGAAAGCTGCTGAATCTGTTCCTAAGGTATATGAAGAAGATGTAACAGTATTAAAAGAAGTACGTAAGGAATTAAATGATTTCTTTACAATAATAAAAAAATATAGTAATATAGTTGAGGTTGATGCTAAAAAGATTGATAAAAGTTTATCTTTAACAGAAAAAATATCTGAAATCCAAGGTAAGACTGCAATTAATGTTACAGATAATTCAATTCGTTATCTTTTAAAAGCTAATGCCGAAACTTTGAACTATGTAGAGAATAAGACTGAGAATATTTTAACTAGGTATCTAAGTCGAGGCATTAAAAGCGATGCTATGAAACAAGTTAAAGAACAGATTGAAAGAGAGGTTCAATCTTTATCAGCTAATAATCGTTACAGACATGTAATTGATGAATTAATTCAGAATTTAATTCGTCCTAATTTAATCTTAGATAAAGAAGCTACTACTAAACGAAGAGAAGAAGCAAAAGAAGCGGTTAAACCTGTTAAGAAAACAATTCATCAAGGGCAGGTTATTATTCGATATGGTAAGGTAGTTGTACAAGAGGACATTAAAGTTTTGAAAGAATTAGGATTAAGACATAAGCAGGTTGATTTCATAGCTATTTTAGGTTTAGCGTTAATTGTATTTATCTTTGTAAGTGTTTTTGTAATATATGTTTCACAGTATAAAGCAAAAATAGTTGATGATGAAGGGGTAGTAGCTTTATTAGGTATTTTACCTATTTTAATGCTATTATTTGCTAAGATAATGACTTTCTTAGAACTTATTGATAATCCTGCTTATTTAGTTCCTGTTGCTGGATTATCAATGTTATTAGCTATTTTGGTTGATTATAACTTATCAATTATGGCCACAATGGCTTTAAGTTTTTTAGTAACTTTAGTAACGGGAGCTGGAGTTGCTGGAGCAGCAGTAGCCTTAGTTGGTGGATTAGTTGGGATTTATAGTGTTTCTAAGGTGACTCAGCGGAATGATTTAGTAAGAGCTGGATTTTATGTAAGTGGCGCCAGTGTTTTAACTATTTTAGCTTTTGAGTTAAGTGCTCCGCCTGTTGAATTTTTGGAACTATTAAAATCAATAAGTCTGGGTATAATAAATGGAATAATAGTTGGAGTGGTAACTAATGGATTTCTACCGTATTTAGAGAATACATTCGGAATTACTTCACCGGTTAAACTATTAGAATTATCTAATCCTAATAATCAACCATTACTTAAAAAACTGATGGTAGAAGCCCCGAGTACCTACCAACACAGTACTGTTGTTGGGAATTTAGCTGAAGCAGCGGCAGATGCGGTAGATGCTGATGCCCTATTAGTTAGAGTTGGAGCATATTATCATGATATAGGAAAGATTAAGAGACCATACTTTTTTACAGAAAATCAGTTTAGCAAAGAGAATCCTCATGATAAATTATCACCAAATTTAAGTACTTTAATTATTACTTCTCATGTTAAAGATGGTGTTGAGCTAGCTAAGAAATATGGTTTACCTAATAAGATAATTGATATTATCAGACAACATCATGCTAAGAGTTTAGTTTCTTTCTTCTATCAAGAGGCTTTACATGATGATAAATATGAAAATGTAAACGAAGAAGAGTTTAGATATCCAGGACCTAAACCACAGACTAAAGAATCAGCTATAATCATGTTAGCCGATATTACAGAAGCAGCTACACGTTCTAAAGTTGAGGTTCATTCTAATCCTGGAAAGTTAGAAGTTGTAGTAAGAGAGTTGATCAGAAATAAATTAGATGAAGGTCAATTAGATGAATCCGATTTAACACTTAAGGATTTAGATAAGATTGGGACTGCTTTTGTTAATGTATTAACAGGTCGTTTTCATAATCGAGTAGAGTATCCAGAACATTTAGCTGAAGAGATGAAGGGAGAAGCAAATTCTAATGAAAATTCTAATTAATAATTTACAAGAAAAGATTGAGGTTGACAAAAATTCAAAAGAATTAATTAACCAGGTAATTATTAAAGCAGCTCAACTCGAAGAGGCTACACCTAAAGAGGTAAGTGTGGCTTTAGTAGATAATAAATATATAAAGGAATTAAATCATGAATATCGAAATAAAGATGAACCAACAGATGTTTTATCTTTTCCTTTAGATGATGAATTTTTAGGTGATATTATTATTTC
This sequence comes from Selenihalanaerobacter shriftii, assembly GCF_900167185.1. NCBI lineage: Bacteria > Bacillati > Bacillota > Clostridia > Halanaerobiales > Halobacteroidaceae > Selenihalanaerobacter > Selenihalanaerobacter shriftii. Next base: position 13,428 of record NZ_FUWM01000022.1, on the reverse strand, counting down.
TTTAGAAAGAGCTAAAGAGCAAGCTAAAGAGTACGGACATTCTTTAGCTAGAGAAATAGGTTTTTTAACAGTTCATGGAATGTTACATCTGTTAGGTTATGATCATAAAGAGCAAGATGATAAAGCTAAGATGAGAAACCAAGAGGAAAAGGTACTTAAGCAACTTAACTTAAAAAGAGACTAGTAATGAGGTTAAGTTTTAGTTAAGGAGGGGCTGTAATGGCTGTAATGTACGACTTGATTTCTTTACAAACTTTAGAATTAGTAGCTTTAGGGGTTTTATTTATTTTATCAGGTTTCTTTTCTGGATCAGAAACAGCGTTGATGTCAGTAAATAGAGTTAAAATTAAACATTTAACCCAGGAGGATGACCAAAAAGCTAAAATTGTTGATAGATTGTTAGACCAACCTGATAAATTATTAACTACTATTTTAGTAGGAAATAACCTAGTTAATATTGCTGCTTCTTCAATTGCTACTGCTTTAGCTATAGACTTGTTTGGTACTAAAGGAGTGGGAATTGCTACAGGATTAGTTACCCTATTTATATTAATCTTTGGTGAGATTACACCTAAATCTTTTGCTACTCAAAATTCTGTATTGGCTTCAAAATGGGTGTCAAGATATATCGAAATATTTTCTTATATTTTTGCTCCTTTTATCAAAATTTTGACTTTTGTTACTAGTTTCATAATTAAGGCTTTAGGTGGTAAACCAAATCAAAGGAAGCCATTTGTAACGGAAGAAGAAATTAAGAAGTTCGTTAATGTAGGAGAGAGAGAAGGAGTAATTGAAGCTGATGAAAGAGAGATGATTAATAGTATATTTGATTTTGATGACACCATAGTAAAAGAGATTATGATACCAAGAATAGATATGGTTTGTGTTGAGGTTAGTACGCCGATTAAAGAGTTAGTAGAGTTAATTATAGATTTAGGTTATTCTAGGGTGCCGGTTTATAATGATACTATAGATAATATAGTAGGAATTGTTTATGCTAAGGATTTATTAAATTTTTTGAATAAGGATAAACCTGCAGAGATAAAAAAGATAATGCGTCCGGCCTATTATATTCCTGAGACTAAAGAGATAGATAGTTTGCTAACTGAGTTAAGAAAAGAGAAAATTCATATGGCTATTATTTTGGATGAGTATGGGGGTACTGAAGGTTTAGTAACTATTGAAGATTTGTTAGAAGAAATAGTAGGAGATATTCAAGATGAATATGATGTTGAAGAGAAACAGATTAAAGTTATTTCAGAGAATGAAATATTAGCAGATTCTAGAGTAGATATAGATGAGATTAATGAAATTATGGAAGTAGATTTACCAGAAGAAAATTATGAAACAATTAGTGGCTTCATATTAAGTATTTTAGGATATGTTCCTGAAGAACAAGAAGAGATAGAATTTGAAAATTTAACATTAGTTGTTGAAAATACTATTCAACGTAGGATCTCAAAGGTGAGAATTATCAAAAAAGATCCCGTTGAAGCAGGAGAGAGTTTAGCTGAAGTTGAATAATGAGCCACTTCCTCAAATAAATTAGGAGGCTGTTTTGATGTTAAAGAATTTAAGAAATTATTTAATTACAGGAATAATAATATTATTGCCATTAATAGTTACTATATATATAGTAACTAATATATTTAGTGCTGTAGATGGTGTTTTAAGACCTGTAGTCGAATTAATAATCGGCAGGTCAATTTATGGTTTAGGTTTTATGCTTACTTTAGGTGTAATCTTAGGAGTAGGAGCCATAGGTACTAATGTATTAGGTAAACGTTTAATTGATTATGGAGAAAAAATTCTAACTAAGATTCCTTTAGTTAGAAATATTTATTTAACGGTTCAACAGTTAATTAATGCTTTGTTTTTAAAGAATAAGACGGCTTTTAGAAAGGTAGTTATGATAGAGTATCCACGGAAAGGGATTTATCAGGTAGGATTCTTAACTAGTCAAGGTATGGGTGAGATTCAAAGTAATACTGATGAAGAAGTGATTAATATTTTTATTCCTACAACTCCTAATCCAACTTCGGGTATGCTAATTTTAGTGCCTAAGGAGGATGTTACATATTTAGATATGACTGTGGAAGAGGGGTTAAAATTGATAATTTCTGGAGGAACTGTGGTACCAGAAAAAGGTCTTATAAATCAATAGAGTATCTTAATAAAGGAGCTGTTAGATAATGGACTCAACAATTTATGATAAATTAATTGAAGAAGCAATTCAAGCAAGAGAGAATGCTTATGTGCCTTATTCTAATTTTGCTGTAGGTGCTGCGGTATTAACTACTGATGATCAAATTTATACTGGATGTAATGTTGAAAATGCTTCTTATGGATTAAGTAATTGTGCTGAAAGAACAGCTATTTTTAATGCTGTTTCACAAGAAGGAGAGATTCAAATAAAAGCTATTGGTATTGTAGCTGATACCGAAGGTCCTTGTACACCTTGTGGAGCTTGTCGTCAAGTAATTACAGAATTCGGTAATAATGATTTAAAAGTAATTATGTCTAATTTGTCAGGTGACATTTTAGTTAAAGAAATTAATGAGCTTTTATGGGGTTCTTTTAATAAGGAGGATATAGAATAAGGGCATGGAATATAGAATTGAGGTCCTAGATGAATATAATAATAATTTGTTAGATGAATTGGTGAACTTAGAAACCCAAGCGTTTGGAACAGGCGGATTAAATAAATGGCATCTAGTTCCTTTTATTAATCATGGTAAAGTTATAGTGATTTATAACTCTACAGAACCAGTAGGATTAGCTGAAATCATGAGAGATTTTGATAATCCTGAATTAGCATATATATTTGGATTATCGATAAAAGAAGAATATCATAATCAAGGTTTAGGGAGTGAGGTATTAAATTATACTTTAGAATGGTTAGCTAATAGAGATATCAAAGAAGTAGAGTTAACTGTCGCTCCTGATAATGAACCTGCTTATCATATTTATAAAGATAAATTTGATTTCTATAAAGAAGAACATCGACCAGAAGAGTATGGTAAAGATGAGCCAAGACTAGTAATGAAGTTAAGTTTATAGAAGTGGGGTGTAAATTTAAATGCTAGAAACAGATGCTGACTTTAAATCAGGTTTTGTAACAGTTATTGGTCAACCTAATGTAGGAAAGTCTACGTTAATTAATAATTTAATTGGGGAGAAAGTAGTTATTACTACTCCTAAACAACAGACTACTCGAAATAAAATTCAGTGTATTTATACTCAAGATGATGCCCAGGTTATTTTTATAGATACGCCAGGAATCCATCAAGCACAGGATAAGATGGGAGAATATATGGTTGATGTAGCTTATAAATCTCTGCAAAAGATAGACCTTATATTCTTTATGATTGATGCTAGGAAAGGAATTACTAGGTTAGATAGAAAGATAAGTAAACAATTATCTGGCTTAAATACGCCGATTATTGTCGTTTTAAATAAAATAGATCTTATAGGTAAACAGAAATTAGCAAATAGAATAGAAGAAGTTAATCGATTAGGTGATTATATTGATGTGATTCCGGTTTCTGCTAAGACAGGAAATAATTTAGATACATTAATTGAGGAAACTATAAAACTTATTCCTAAAGGTCCTAAATATTATCCTAATGATATGATTACTGATCAAATTGAACAGTTTGTAATAACAGAGTTAATTAGAGAAAAGATCATGTATTTAACTCGAGAAGAAGTTCCTCATGCCGTTGCCATAGAGATAATTCAAATGAAGAAGAGAGAAGAAAGAGATTTAATTGATATTAATGCGAATATTTATGTGGAGAGAAATTCACAAAAAGGGATCATTATTGGTAAAAATGGTAAGCGGTTAAGAGAGATTGGTAAGCGAGCTAGAAAAGATATAGAAGATTTATTAGGGAGTCAAATTTATTTAGATTTATGGGTGAAAGTAAGAAAAGATTGGAGAGAAAAGGAGGATGCCTTAAAGATGTTGGGTTATCGGGGGTGAGGTAAATGACAAGAAATAAAGAAAAATTGATAGAAGAATTTAATGAATTGATTAAATCCAATACAGAAAAATTATTAAAACATAAAGTTAAGGAACTTCATCCAGCAGATTTAGTAGAAATATTGGAAGCATTAGAAGAAGAAAAAGTAAAAAAAATAATTGATTTAATTTCTACTGAAAAGCTGGCTGATATCTTAGCAGAGGCAGATTATGAAACTGAACATAAATTATTAAAGTTTTTAAGTAATATAAGATTAACTAAAGTTTTAGATGCTATGTATTCTGATGATATAACGGACTTATTAGGTGCTTTATCCATTGGTCAGGCAAAGGCCCTTCTAAAGTTAATAAAAGAAGAAGAAGCCGAGCTAATTCAACAATTATTAGGTTATGATGAAGAGAGTGCCGGCGGAATAATGACTACAGAATATATAGCAATGAAAGAGGAGAAATCAGTTAAAGAGGCAATTCAAAAATTAAGGGATATTGCTCCTGATGCAGAAATGATTTATTATATTTATGTAATTAATGAACGAAAAGAGATGGTAGGAGTTCTCTCAATGAGAGAACTAATATCGGCTTCACCTGATAAGCAAGTAAAAGATTTAATGAATCAAAAAGTAATTACTGTAGATGTTAATTTAGATCAGGAAGAAGTAGCTAAGATAATATCTAAATATGATTTGTTATCTGTTCCGGTTGTTAATCAACAAGGATTATTATTGGGAATTATTACAGTAGATGATATTATCGATGTTATTGAGGAAGAAGCTACTGAAGATATGTATAAAATGGCTGGTACATCTGAATTAGGATTAACAGAAGAGAGTAATATAGTATTAAGTGGAATTATAAAGAGGTTACCCTGGTTATTAATTTTATTATTTGGTGATTTATTATCTGGTACTGTTATTAGAAATTTTGAAGGAGCGTTAGAGTCAGTGGTAGCATTAGCCTTCTTTATTCCAGTCTTAATGGATATGGGAGGCAATGTAGGTACTCAATCACTTACTATGGTTGTAAGAGGATTAGCTACTGGTGATTTAAGTGAAAGAAATATTAAAGCGCATTTATTTAATGAAATAAAAGTAGGATTGATATTAGCAACTATATTAGGGAGCTTAATTGCATTGATTGCTTTAGTTTGGCAAGGAAATCCTATGTTAGGTTTAGTGGTAGGTATGGCAATGTTTTGCACATTAATAACAGCAGTTATAGGTGGGACTGCAATTCCGTTTATTATTGACTCGCTGGGAGCTGATCCAGCAGTAGCGGCAGGTCCATTTATTACTACGTTAATAGATGTGTCAGGACTTTTTATTTATTTTACATTAGCTACAATCTTTTTACAAAGACTAATGTAGAATAGTTGGATAAATTTTAAATTAAGATTAATTTAAGGAGTTGATACTATGGCAATTAAACCAAAAGATATGGCTAAAATGATTGACCATACTATTTTAAATGCTAATGCTACAGTAGAAGAGGTAAAGGAGAAGTGTGATGAAGCAAAGGAATATGATTTTGCTTCAGTTTGTGTAAATCCCGCATTTGTACCAATGGCTGCGAGGCTTTTAAAGGATACTTCAGTTAAAGTCTGTACAGTAGTAGGGTTTCCTTTAGGAGCTAATGCCCAAGAAGTAAAGGCTTTTGAAACTAAAAAAGCAATTAGTGAAGGGGCTCAAGAAATAGATATGGTAGCTAATATTGGTGCAATTAAATCAGGTGCTTTCGATATTGTTTACAATGATATTAAAGCAGTAGTTGATTCTACTAATATAGCAGGGGTGACTAAAGACATAATTACTAAAGTGATCATTGAAACATCTTACTTAACCGATGAAGAGATAGTAAAAGTTTGTAAAATAGCTAAAGATGCTAAAGCAGAATTTGTTAAGACTTCTACTGGTTTTGGAGCAGGTGGAGCAAATGTTGAAGATGTAAGTCTAATGCGTAAGACTGTAGGTCGTTCTATTGGAGTTAAAGCTTCTGGGGGGATCGGGAACTTTGATGATGCTTTAGATATGCTAGATGCTGGAGCTAATCGAATTGGTGCTAGTAGAGGAGTAGATATTGTAACTGGTAAGAGACGAGAAGAGAATGAAGATGAGGAAGAAGACTATTAAAATTAATCAAATTATGTTTTAGATTATCAAAGGTATGCTATATAGTTAATTATCTATGGATGATTAACTATATAGTTTTTTTATGTTATAGAGCATGAAGATCCTTTTGTGATTAAATCATTATATTTAAATGTACTTAAGAATAGGTATTAAGATATAGCATTGAATTACTGAAGGAGAGAATAAATTATGAAAAGATTTAGAAGAAGTAGCTTAGTTGTATTAAGTTTAGTAATATTAATCTTCTTAATAGCTGCTGGATGTAACGAAAACGTTACTGCTTCCTCTACTAACGTAGTAGTTCATTTCATTGATGTTGGTCAAGCTGATGCTACATTATTACAATTTCCTAATGATCAGATTATGTTAATTGATGGTGGTAATAATGATGACGGTAAACGAGTGGTTAATTATATTAAGCGATTAGGGATTAATAAGATCGACTATTTAATAGGGACTCATCCTCATGAAGATCATATAGGTGGGTTAGATAATATAATTTATAATTTTAAAATAGGAAAGGTTTATATGCCTAGGGTAACACATAATACCAAAAGTTTTGAAGATCTATTATTAGCTATTAAAGATAAACAAAGGAAGATATTAGTAGCTAAAGCAGGTGTTAAATTAATTAATAAAGAAAATTTAAAAGTTAAAATAATTGGTCCAATTAAAAATGATTATGGTGATTTGAATAATTGGTCGGCGGTGATTCAAGTCAAACATGGAGATAATTCATTCTTGTTTACTGGTGATGCAGAGGCTCAAGCTGAGAGAGATTTAATTAAAAAACGTGATAATTTGAAAGTGGATCTATTGAAGGTAGGGCACCATGGTAGTAATACTTCAACTACCCAAGAGTTTTTAGAGCAAGTTAATCCTGAATATGCTATAATTTCAGTAGGCTTAAATAATAATTATGGTCATCCTTCACCATTTATTCTTAAGAAATTGAAAGATAGGAAAATAAGTATATATAGAACCGATAAACAAGGAATAATTATTGCTATTAGTGATGGAAAGCAGATTAAATTTAATAAATCAGCTATTTCTTTAAAGAGAAATAAGAAAAAAACTAAAGTTCAAATAACCAAGGTGGATTTATATAAAGAAAAAGTAGTAATTAAGAATAAGAGTAAAAAAATCATTGATCTATCTGGTTGGATGTTAGTAAGTTTAAGAGGGAATCAACAATTCGTCTTTCCAAATAATACAGTTATTAAACCAGGAGGAATTTTAAAAGTAGTTAGTGGTAGAAAAGCTAATTGGACTCTTAATACTATTGTTTGGACTAAAAGATATATCTGGAATAATGATGGTGATGCAGCTGCTCTTTATGATAAAAACCAAAATTTAATAGATGAATATTAAAAATATAATCATTTTTGGGAGTATATAAATTTATATACTCCTTTTTTTATTTGAAAGAAGGATTTGCAAAGGGAAAAATAAAGGATTTTGTCGCTTTTAAGAGAACATTCTACATAGAGATAGAAATTCAGGGAATTAATAAGCAAGGGGGAGATTTAGATGGTTATTCCTCATAACAAACTATTAAATAAAGCATTACTAGAAGGAGTTCCAGGTGGAATAGTTGTAGTCAACGCAGAAGGTGAGATAGTTACGATTAATGATTTAGCATTAGAGTTATTAAATATTAAAGAAGAAAATGTTGTCGGTAAACAGGTAATAGATGTCATCCCAAATACTAGGATAGATGTTATATTAGAAAGTGGGCGAGTAGAGTTAAACCAGTATCAGAATTTAAATAAGAATCGGATTTTAACTAATAGAATGCCTATTTGTGACCAAGGTGAAATAATAGGAGCAGTAGCTTATTTTCAGGAAGATAAAGAAGCTGAAGAGATGGCTAAGGAATTAGAAGGTGTTAAAAGACTTAAAAAGAATCTAGAAACTATTTTAAATTCAATTGATGATGGTATTCATGTGGTCGATGAAGAAGGGCTTACTATTTTTTATAATTCTAAAATGGCTGAATTAGAAAATCATGAAAAAGAACAAGTGCTTGATGAAAAGTTGTTAGATATTTTCCCTTCACTAGATAGAACGACTAGTACTTTATTAAGAACTTTAGATTCACAAAAACCTATTATGGAACATGAACAGAGTTATACAAATTATAAAGGTGAAGAGATAACAACAATTAATAAGACTTTACCAATAACTTTAGATAATCAATTTATTGGTGCTTTAGAGATAGCAAAAGATGTTACTAAATTAAAAGAGTTATCAGAAAAAAATCTTGATTTACAATCAGAATTATATAAAGCTGATGACACAGAAAAAAAAGAACTTAATAATGGAACTAAATATCTCTTTTCAGATATAATTGGACAGAATTGGGACCTTAAAAAGAAGATTAAATATGCAAAGCAAGCATCTAAAACTTCATCTTCAGTTTTGATTTCTGGACAAACAGGAACTGGGAAGGAATTATTTGCTCAGAGTATTCATAATTCTAGTCCGAGACGAGGTAAACCTTTTATTGCTCAAAATTGTGCAGCATTGCCAAAGGATTTGCTAGAAGGAATTTTATTTGGTACTAAAAAAGGTGGATTCACAGGAGCAGTAGATAGAAAAGGGCTTTTTGAGCAGGCTAATGGAGGAACAATATTATTAGATGAGATAAATTCTATGTCATTAGAACTCCAAGCTAAACTGTTAAGAGTTTTACAAGAAGGTATGATTAGATATGTTGGTGGGAATGAGTTAATAGAGGTTGATGTTAGGGTTATAGCTACAATTAATAAAGAACCGGCAAAGGCTTTTCAGGCTGGAGAGTTAAGAGAAGATTTATATTATAGATTAGCAGTTGTTAATTTACAGTTACCATCCTTACAGGAGAGAAAAGATGATATTTCTTTATTAGTAGAATATTTTATTAATAAATTTAATCGTAAATTTAATTACAGGATCAGTGGTATTACTAAAGAAGTTGAGAAATTATTCTTAAAATATGATTGGCCAGGAAATGTTAGACAATTAGAGCATGTTTTAGAAGGGGCTATTAATATTGTTGGTAAGCGAGGAAAGATTGAAGAGCAACATGTAGAGCCGTTTATGATTGATATTAAAAATATTAAAGAAGATAATGAAGAAGATAACTTAAATATTAATAGTGAAGAATCTTTACCTGAACTTATGGAAGATATTGAAAAACGATTAATTAAAGAAGCTATTGATGATACTGCTGGGAATATCAGTCAAGCAGCAAGGGATTTAGGTGTGAAGAGACAGTCTTTACAATATAAGATAAATAAGTATAGCCTACAAACTTAATAGAATAATGCAAAAATATTAACAATAATGCAATTTATTTTGCATTATTGTTTTTAATTTTGTGACAATTATTTATTTTAAGGAGGTAGATAGAGAGTAAAGTTAAAATTTCAAGCTTGAATTCTTAAGGATTAAGGTGGTTCTTAATCTTTATTTTAATTTTTCTGAAAAATTAAAATAGTTTGGAATAATATTTGCATTATAATATATGTAGAATTAAATATTTAATTTTAAGACTTAATGAAGGGAGTGGTAGGAGGAATTCTTAGTTAATCATATTTAATAATTTAAACTAAATAATGAAGGGGAGATAAAAAATAATGTCTACTAAACGAGAGCCTTTTTTATGGGAAGCGTTGGTATCACTTTTATCCTTAGTTGTTGCAATAGGTTTGGCAATTGTAAAATATGAGACTGCTCCACATGTTCCTATGTTGATAGGAGCTTTTGTAGCAGCAATTATGGCATATAGAGCGGGATATAAATGGAAAGAGATTGAGAAAGGCATGATGGATGGAATAACCAATGCTCTGCAGGCGATTGTAATTCTTTCTGTTATAGGAGTCTTAGTTGGGGTTTGGATATTAAGCGGTACAGTGCCGACGATGATATATTATGGATTACAGATTTTAAGTCCAAAGATTTTCTTAGTAGCAACGGTCTTAATCTGTTCTATAACTTCTTTAGCTACAGGGAGTTCTTGGGGAACTGCAGGAACTATTGGTGTTGCTTTAATGGGTGTAGGTGAAGGTTTAGGAATGCCAATGCCTATTGTCGCTGGTGCTGTATTATCTGGGGCATACTTTGGAGATAAGATGTCACCTTTATCTGATACTACAAATCTTGCTCCGGCAATGGCTGGTAGTGAGTTATTTGAACATATTAAACATATGGTCTATACAACAGGAACAAGTTATATTATAGTTTTGATTATTGAAACAGTTTTAGGATTTGTTTATGGTGGCGGAAGTGTAGAAACAATGGGGAGAGTAAATCAAATTTTAGAAGGTTTATCTAGTCAGTTCAATATTAGTTTAATATTATTATTACCTCCAATTATTGTTATTGGATTAGCTATTAAAAAGATACCGGCTATTCCTGGAATTTCAATGGGGATTGTTAGTGGAGCAATTCTAGGAGTTATTTTCCAAGGTAATAACTTTGGACAAATTTTAAATGCAGCATATAACGGATACATTAGTGAAACTGGAGTTACTGCTTTAGATAGTCTTTTGACTAATGGTGGATTTACAGCTATGTTATACTCCATTTCTATTGTAATTACGGCTATGATGTTTGGTGGAATTATGGAGAATACTAATCAGCTAAAAGTTATAGTAGATAAAATCCTACAAAAAGCACAATCCGATGGTTCTTTAATAGCTGCAACAATCTTATCAGCTATTGGAATGAATGTAGTGCTTTCTGAACAGTATATGTCAATTGTTGTTACAGGAAGAATGTATGCTCAAGCTTATAAAGATCAAGGACTTCATCCTAAGAACTTATCTCGTGCTTTAGAAGATAGTGGAACTGTAACCGGTTGTCTTGTTCCGTGGAATACTGGTGGTGCTTATATGAGTAGTACATTAGGGGTAGCTACTGTTGCTTATTTACCATTTGCATTCTTTAACTGGTTAACTCCTATTGTTTCTATAATATTTGGATTATTGGGAATAACAATTGAGCCGATTGATGAAGCAGTTAGGAAGCACTTAGATATGGATGAAACAGAAGCAGAAACGGTTTAAGCATCTTAGTGAGGTGGTTTATATGTCTAACCCAAAAGTAGAGATTAACATAAGAAAATTGATAGCTAATACAAAAACAATAGTAGATTTAGCAAAGAATGAAAGTATAGAAGTTATGGGAGTAGGTAAGGCAGTCTGTGCTGATTTAGAAGTAGCTAAAGCTATGTTAGCAGGTGGTGTTAAAGGACTGGCTGATTCCAGAATTGAAAATTTAGAATATTTACGCAAGAATTTAGATTTATCCGGCTTAGAATTGATGCTACTTAGAATTCCAATGTTAAGTGAAGTCTCTAAGGTAGTAAAGTATGCAGATATAAGTCTTAATTCTGAGATTAAGATCATTAAAGCTTTAGATAAAGAAGCGAAAAAAGCAAATAAAAGACATAAGATTATTTTAATGGTAGATGTAGGAGATAGAAGAGAAGGAATTATGCCAGAGAATGTGATTTCAGTTGTAGATAGAATTACTAATTTATCTAATATAGAGTTAGTTGGCCTTGGTACTAATCTAGCATGTTTTGGTGGAGTATTACCTTCGGATAAAAATATGCAACTATTAATTGATTTAACGGATAGAATAAATAATAAGTTTGGTTTAAACCTTAAGCATATTTCAGGAGGTAATAGTAGTTCATTACCGCGATTAAAAGAGAAAGGGTTACCAGATTCTATTACACAACTACGAGTAGGTGAAACAATTCTAATTGGAAGTAATGTGATTAATAGAGAGCCTTTTCCTGGTACATGTCAAGATGCTTTCTTATTAAGAGCTGAAATTGTTGAATTAAAGGATAAACCGGCCCAACCTGAAGGGGCTAGAGGTCAGAATGCCTTTGGTGAAGAGAGCATAATTACTAAAACAGGTATTAGAAAACGAGCTATTTTAGGGATTGGAAGACAGGATATAGATATAGATGGCCTAATTCCTATAGATAAGGGAGTAGAAGTAGAAGGCGGAAGTAGTGACCACTTAATAGTTGATGTAACTGACTTTGATAAGTCATTAGCAGTAGGAGACACTTTAAAGTTCAAGTTAAATTATAGTTCACTACTTAGTGCCATGACTTCTCAATATGTTGATATCACTTATCATAATTTAAATCAGGTTGCAAATAGGAAAGTAGGGTAGAGTTTAATAGAATTAAAATTCGGAAAATAATTTGCATAATCGCAAATTATTTTTCGAACACTTTAATTATAATCAATTTACTTATCAATATGAATTAAAACTTCATTTATAAAAATTTTAAAGAACCCCTATGATATCAGTGATTAATGAAATAATCTTAAAAAAATAAAATTAATTTCTAAGAATGGCATAGGTCTTGCATTGTTACAATAGTGAATGAAAGAAAAATTAATAAATAACTTTAAATTTAATTAAGGAGGAGTTTTAAATGATTATAGGTGTACCAGCAGAAATTAAGAATAATGAAAACAGAATTGCAATCACTCCAGCAGGGGTAGAGACGTTGACTAATGAGGGACATGAGGTAGTAATTGAAGAGAATGGTGGAGTTGGGAGTGGGATTTCTGATAAAGATTATAAGCAAGCAGGAGCTAAGATGTTAGCTACTCCAAAAGAAGTATTTGATGCAGCAGATATGATTATGAAGGTTAAGGAGCCTTTACCAGAAGAGTATGATTTATTTAAAGAAGGACAGATCCTTTATACTTATCTTCACTTAGCTGCAGAAGAAGAATTAACTGATGCTTTAATGGAGAAGAATGTTGTTTCTATCGCTTATGAAACAGTTGAGTTAGAAGATGGTTCTTTACCTTTACTTACGCCAATGAGTGAGGTAGCAGGTAGACTTGCTACTCAAGAAGGTGCTCGTTTCTTAGAGAAACCACAAGGTGGTCGTGGAGTTTTATTAGGTGGAGTTCCAGGTGTAACTTCAGCAAAAGTAATAGTTATCGGTGGTGGAATTGTAGGTATTAACTCTGCTAAGATGGCTAAAGGTTTAGGCGCAGACGTAACAATTATGGATATTGATGCTCAACAGATGAGATATTTAGATGATATCTTCCATGGTGATGTTAAGACAAGAATGTCTAATAAGTATAATATCTATGATGAAGTAACTAAAGCAGACTTAGTAATTGGTGGAGTCTTAATTCCAGGTGCTAAAGCTCCTCACTTAGTAACTGAAGATATGATTAAAGATATGAAAGAAGGAGCAGTTATTGCTGACGTAGCTATTGATCAAGGTGGTTGTGTAGAAACAACTTATCCAACTACTCATGATGATCCGGTATTTACTAA
>NZ_FUWM01000021.1 GCF_900167185.1 Selenihalanaerobacter shriftii | reverse complement strand
CAAAGGTGGATTATTTTCTAAGACTGTAAATACAGTAAAGGCAGTAGATGGTCTTAATTTTGCAGTTAATAAGGGAGAGACACTAGGTTTAGTAGGAGAAAGTGGTTGTGGAAAATCAACGACAGGTAGATTATTATTAAGATTATTAGAACCAACGGCAGGAGAAGTTAAGTTCAATAATCAGAATATATATGATTTAAATAAGAAAGATATGCGAAGCTTAAGAAGAGAGATGCAGATGATCTTTCAGGACCCATATGCATCTTTAAATCCACGAATGACAGTAGGAGATATTATTGGTGAAGCCATGGAGATTCATGATATAGCCAAAGGTAAAGAAAAAGAAAAGCAAGTAAGAGAACTATTAGAAAAAGTAGGGCTACCTAAGCAGCATATGCGTAGATATCCTCATGAGTTTAGTGGAGGACAGCGTCAAAGAATCGGAATTGCAAGAGCATTGGCAGTAGACCCTAAGATTATTATCTGTGATGAACCGGTATCAGCATTAGATGTATCAATTCAGGCTCAGGTAATTAACTTAATGGAAGACTTACAAAAAGAGTTGGATTTAACGTATATATTCATTGCCCATGATTTAAGTGTAGTAAAGCATATTAGTGATCGGGTAGCGGTAATGTATTTAGGAAAGATGGTAGAATTAGCAGATAAAGATGAATTATATAATAACTCTCAACACCCTTATACTAAGGCATTATTATCAGCAATTCCATTGACTGACCCGACAATTAAAAGAGAAAAGATAATTCTAAAAGGAGATGTACCGAGTCCAATTAATCCGCCAAGCGGTTGTAGTTTCCATACTAGATGTCCATTTGCTAAGGATATCTGTAGTAAGGAAGAACCAGAGCTTGTAGATAGAGGAGCTGGACATTATGCAGCTTGTCATCTCTCAGTAGAAGGAATAGAATAGAAAGTGCGTTACAAAGATGACTATCTTAATTGATAGTTATCTTTTTGTATATTGCAATAGTATATTTTTACTCCCATTTGGATAATTTAAGATAAAAGAGGAATTAAATTAAAGTAAAGTATTCTTTTCATGTATAAAAGTAACTTCATTAAGAAATAATATGTATAGAAGTTAGTGGAAATAAAATACATAAAACAATTCCAACATGGGAGTGAGAAATATGAGTTTAGAAGAATTAACTAAAAAAGAACAAATTATTAATTTTGCACGTAATGATCCATTTTTAAAAATTAGTGATATTGCTGAACATGTTCAAACTACGCCAAGATATGTAAGGACTATACTGTCTGAAGCTAACATTTCATTGATGAAACTAAGAGAAAAGTATGCACGTAATATGGAAGAGCGGTTGCAGGTGAAGGAGAGTAATTCACAAAAAGCAGAAATCAGGCTAATCAATCAAAAAGGAGAAGTAACTACTAGTAATATTAAACTTGATAAAATATCGGATAAAGAGTTTAGAGAGTTACGTAAGACTAATCCAGAGCAGGAGTTATATAAGATATCTCAAAAGAGAATGATTGATAAGGATATTTTTGGAAGACAGGAGATTATTACATATTTAGATTCAGGAATAAATAAGGAAAGAATACAGAATTTAGATTCATTATATGAGTTATTTGGTAGTAAGAATATTAATAAATTAAATTTCAAGAACAATATTATGGAAGTAGAAATAGCTAATAAATTTTTAGCTAAATTATTGGGAATTAATAAAAGTAAACCTATTATTAAAAGTCAAAGACTCATTTTAGTTAGTAAGATGCCAATAGCTATTGAGAATTGTTTCTTTGATGCTGAACAAATACAGTTAATTGTTCCAGGTGAATTTGTAATTTAATAATTAAGATTATTAAGTAGTCTAGATCTATAAATTAAACATCTAGACTACTTTTAATATTTTAACATTGACTTTTCTTCAAAATATGGTATAATATATTGTGAAAAGAGAATATTAGCCGGGGTGGCGGAATTGGCAGACGCGTAGCGTTGAGGGCGCTATGGACATCTTTGTCTGTGTGGGTTCAAATCCCACTCCCGGCACCAATCATTTCTAGCCATTTGTAACTAGTCTTACAATGTGCTAGATGTTCTTATTTTATAAGGGGTTAGAATGTTAAGTTATATTGTATAGTAGTGGATAGTTACATGAAATCAATTTTAATGATATAATATTATTTAGGAGGCTAAGTGAAATGACAGATAAGAAAAAAGTTAGTACTGAAATTGAGTTGACTATAGATATAATTGGAGGTAAATGGAAATGTTCTATTATTTGGCTTTTAGGAACAGAAGGAGTCAAACGGTTTGGAGAAATAAAAAGATTTTTACCAGAAGTAACCCATAAAGTATTGACCAACCAACTACAAGAACTTGAAGAAAATAATATAATTAACAGAAAAGCCTATCCAGTAGTTCCACCTAAGGTTGAATATTCTATTACTGATAAAGGAGAGACTTTATTACCTATACTAGAACTAATGTGTATTTGGGGTAAAGATTATTCTGAAATTGATTATGAATTAATTACTCAATTATGCAAGAATGATAAAAAGAAAAATCAATTTAAAGATAAATTGCCAGAAGTTTATCTTTAAAAACCATGAACAAATAAAAGGTTAGCAGGACCAATTAATTGGCTCTGCTAACCTTTAGAGTATTAATTTAATCTGTTCAACTATTGTTGACTATAAAATGCTGCTTGATAAATTTCTTTCATATCATCAACAGTTGGTTCATTAGGATTGGTTAAAGTACATGGATCTTTTTTAGCATTAGCTGCCATTCTATCTAGTGCTTCTTCAAAGTCAGCTTCAGTAAATTCAATCCAATCAACTTTAGCAAAAGATCTAGGGATCTCCAGTTCTTTATTTAATTCTCGTACGGCATCAGCCAAATTATCTACATTTAAAGCAGTTTCTATTTCTTTAATTTTTCCTTTAGCTGACTCATAATTAAATTCAATTACATGTGGCATTAAGATAGCATTAGCTAATCCGTGAGTAATATCTAATTCACCGCCGATTTTGTGAGCTAAACTGTGTACAATTCCTAAAGATGCATTAGAGAAAGCCATACCTGCAATGGCAGATGCATTATGTAACTTTGCTCTAGCTGTCATATCATCACCATTTTGATAAGCCTGAGGTAGATATTCAAAAACTATTTTAATAGCTTCTAAAGCTAAAGCATCAGTATAATCACTAGCGTTAGTAGAAACAAATGCTTCAATTGCATGAACCAAAACATCCATTCCAGTATTAGCAGTAACGCGAGGTGGCATTGTTGCCGGTAAATCAGGATCAATAATGGCAACATCTGGGATAAGTTCTGTTGATACAATTGGATATTTAATTTTCTTTTCAGTATCTGTAATTACTGAAAAAGCAGTAATTTCCGAACCAGTCCCACTAGTAGATGGAATAGCAATAAAGTTGGCCTTATTTCTTAATTGAGGCATAGAACCTACTTCAATAATGTCTGTAAATTCTAAATTAGGATGTTCATAAAAAGCCCACATTACCTTAGCTGCATCCATCGTTGAACCGCCACCTAAAGCTATTACTAAGTCGGGTTCAAAATTCAACATTACTTCTTTACCCTTAAGTACTGTTTTGACTGATGGGTTAGGTTCAACTCCATCAATAACTCTGACTTTAGCACCTGCTGTCTCTAACTTATTAATAGCAGTAGCTAGGAAACCAAGCTCTTCCATAACTCCCTCGTCTGTAACTATTACCACTTTTTGCTGATCAATATCTGTTAAGTAATCTAAAGCTCCCTCTTCAAAATGAATTTCTGGTGGAATTAAAAATGAATTCATAATTAACACTCCTCTTCTTTTTCGACTTCTTTCGACGTTTAAAATTATATACCAATACTTTTATTCTGTAAAGTATGCACTTTTTTGTGAGTTAGTAACCTAGAGGTTACTAAGGAGGGATATACAATAGATAATGAATATTTAATGTGGCCAAAAGTCTCATATTCCACTCCTGGCCCCATAAACTTCTAGCTTGTTGTAACTGATGTTACAATATAAGCATATTCATAGTAACGAAGTACTATAAATTTAGTATTGGTTGCCATTACCGAGGATATGACAACTTATGTAAGGACGTGCTTATATGATAAAAGGATTAATTTCTTTTGCAAAAGTTACTAAATATATTTATAAAATAGTGAATACTTTTCCTCATGAGCAAAATGCTTTCACTCAAGGTTTAGTTTATAAAGATGGATATTTATATGAAGGAACTGGTCTCAAAGGTTACTCTAGTTTGCGGCAGACAGAGCTAGAAACAGGAGAGATAGTAAAACAAAATAGATTACCTAGAAAGTATTTTGGTGAAGGAATAACCATTTTTAAAGGAAAAATATTTCAATTAACTTGGAAATCTGGAATATGTTTTGTCTATAATAAGGACTTTAAATTAATTAAAAAATTTAAATATCCTTATCAGGGCTGGGGAATAACTCAGAATAACAACTCCTTAATTATGAGTGATGGCACAGATAATATTTATTTTCTAAATCCTGATAATTTTGAAAGATACAAAAAAATAAAAATAACACTCAATAATAAATCGATTACTAATATTAATGAATTAGAGTATATAAAAGGAGAGATATACGCTAATATTTGGCGCACAAATTATATTGTTAAAATAAACCCTGACACAGGGAATGTTACTGCTATTATTGATTTAAACGGGATAATAAATCCTAATGATTATGATTATAATTTAAATGTACTTAATGGTATTGCTTATGATGGTGTGAATAATAGGTTATTCATTACTGGAAAGTTATGGCCTTTAATATTTGAGATAGAGATAATTTCTCTTAATAAGTAAATCTTATATTGTATTAAATTTATTATAATCCTTTTTAATTACTATTATTAACTAGATAATGTATATTGTTTTTTCTTATTTTGACAGGAAATCAGAATCTTTTATAGTAGTACTGTATAATAGTATAAATAAAATTACTAGTTTACAGGAAAGGAGTAAATGCTAAATTGATTTTAAGAATAGACTTATAGTCACTTAAAATAAAAAGGAGTGGTCGAATGAGTTTTTTTGATGATCTATTAGTTTTATTTACTGATAAAGATGGAGAAGATGAAGAAAAAATTATTAATATCAATGATGATGGAGGATCAGATAATTCCAGTAATTCTGGTAAAAAATCTGAAATAAATTTATTTAAGGTTTTAGATAAGTTACCTGTTGGCATTATATTATTAGTGCTATTGCTTATATATTCATCTACTGGAATATATAAAGTAGGTCCTAAAGAAGTGGGGGTTGTAACAAGGTTTGGAAAATATATACGTCAGGCTGAATCTGGATTACATTACCATTTACCATATCCCATAGAAAAAGTATATACTCCACAGGTAACACGAGTAAAAAGAATTGAATTAGGCTTTAGAACAATTGATCCGGGACCTCCTGCCCGATATTCTAAAAAGAAAAAGGAAGCATTAATGTTAACTGGAGATTTAGCTATTGTTTCTGCTAATGCTGTAATTAAATATAAGATCAAAGATCCTATTCAATATTTGTTCTGGATTAAAAATCCAGATGACACAGTTAGAGATGCCTCTGAAGCTGCATTACGTCAGGTAGTGGGACAAAATAACATCCAGGCTGTCTTAACTGGAAAGAAGACGCAGATTCAATTGGAAGCTAAGGAATTAATTCAAAAAACATTAGATGATTATCATGCTGGGATTTATATAAATAACTTTCTTTTTCAGGACGTGTCAGTGCCTGAACCAGTTGAGGATGCTTATCGCGATGTAGCCAGTGCTAAAGAGGATAAACATACAAAGGTGAATCAGGCTCAGGCTCATAGAAGTCAGATTATTCCTACGGCCAAAGGAGAAGCCTCTAAAATTGTAAAGGAAGCTGAAGGATATAAAGCAAAACGTATTGCTGAAGCTGAAGGTAATGTTGCTCGTTTTAATAAATTATTAGAGAAGTATAAAGCTGGTAAAGATGTAACTAGAACTCGGCTTTATTTAGAAACTATGGAAGATATTCTACCTGAATTAAATAAGATCATTGTAGGTAACAATTCGCAGGGAGTTCTTAAGATGCTTAATTTAGATAAAGTGCAAGAGGAGGGGGTTAGATAGTGAAGAAATTAAGTATAGCCATTATCATATTAATTGTAATTGGAATTGTTGCCAATACTGCTCTTTTCATTGTTGATGAAACTGATCAGGTAGTAGTTCTTCAGTTTGGAGATCCGGTAAGATCGATTACTACCCCAGGACTTAAATTTAAGATTCCAATATTACAGAGGGTTAGATATTTTGAAGATCAAATTCTGGAATATGATTCTAATCCAAAGGTTCTCTATACCGCTGATGAAAAGAATCTAGAGGTTGATAATTATGCACAATGGAAAATTGAAGATCCACTTCTTTTTTATCAAAGTGTAGGAACTATGAAGGCTGCTCAATCTCAATTAGATGATATTGTTTATTCAGAATTAAGAGCTGAACTAGGTAAGTATACTCTAGATGAGATAATATCTCCTATTAGAAAGCAAATAATGGAAAAGGTTACTGAAAAGAGTGATCAAGATAGTAAGAGCTTAGGAATCAAGGTGATTGATGTTCGAATTAAAAGGGCTGATTTACCGAAGGCTAATGCTCAGTCTGTTTATTCGCGGATGAATGCTCAACGTAAAGAAGAAGCTAATAAATACCGAGCCGAAGGAGAGCAGGAAGCTAAACAAATTCGAGCGGAAGCTGAGAAGGATAAAACAATTATTCTAGCGGAGGCTAAAAAGAAAGCTCGCCAAATTCGTGGTCAAGGGGATGCCCAGGCATTACAGATTTATGCTGAAACTTATAATAAAGATCCAGAATTCTATCAATTTATAAAAACATTAGAAACTTATAAGAAGACTTTAAATAATAAAACTACTCTTGTGTTAGATCCGGGAAGTGATTTTTTAAAGTATTTTAATAATATTAATTTAGATGAAAAAAGTCTAGATTAAAGATAAAAGTTGATTTTAATTAATATGTTAGCGGTGCATGCTTCACTTCCGGCACCAATCATTTCTAGCTTATTGTAAGAATTCTTACAATAAGCTAGATTTTTTTTATTTTATATAGTAAAAATTCAACCTTGACATTGAGAATGATTTTTATTACAATTACATTGAATATAATGTTGAAAATGATTATCAATATCCCTTAAAGAAAACTACATAAAATGTAAAATTTATATTTAAATTGTTGCTAGTTAACAAGTAGGAGGAGATCGTAATTTATATTTTAGTTTTAATGATTATTGCAATTGGTATTAGATTATTTTTTATGAGTCCTTATCCTCATGGATGGGATGCTATAGATTTCATTTTAGGAATCAAGTATTATGATTTATCATTAATGCAACCACATTTTCCTGGTTATCCTATTTATATTTGGTTAGGTAAGTTTATTAATCACTGGGTAGGAAATGAAGAGTTGTCATTAGCCTTATTAAGTGCTATTTGTGGTGGCTTATCAATAATTCCCTTTTACTTATTGGTTAAGAGGATATTTAATAAAAGGGTTGCTTTATTGGCAGGGATTTATTTGACTTTTAGTTCTTTACACTTAATTTTAAGTGCTAAAATTATGTCGGATATGATGGGCACTTTATTTATTTTATTCTTTTTATATCTAACTTACTTAAGTTGGCAAGAAACTAAGTATAAAAAATGGTATTTGTTAAGTAGTGCAGCTGTTTTAGGATTTGGTTTAGGAGTCAGGATTTCCTATTTTCCTTATTTTATATTATTACTGATTAGTTTAATTTTGTGGTATAGGGAAAAGAAAAAGTTAAAAGTTATATTTTTAACTTTATTAAGTTTTATAAGCTCGATTTCTATTTGGTTAAGTTGGCAAGTTATTAGAGCTGGAGGATTATTGAATTTTCTTAAAATCGCAATAGATTTTACTTTAGGTCACTTCAATGATTGGGGAGGAACATTAGTTACTGATAATTCTTTAGGTTTAAGGTTAATAAAGCTAATCTATAATAATATTTTAGTAGCTGGATTAGGTTTTTATCAGGCTGGAGATTCAATATCTAGATTAATATTATCTGGATTTATTTTGGTAGGAATAATAAGCTTTATTTTCAAAGTTGAATTGACTAATAAAGAGAAATTATTTTTATTTAGTTGGTTTGGACCTTATTTTCTTTGGGTAGTTTTTGGACAAAATGTAGCTAAGCCTAGGCATATAATTACTCTAGTACCCTTATTTTTGATTTTAGTAATAGTAGGCTTAGATAAAATTTTAGCTTATTTCAAGAATAGGATCTCTTATTTAAGCTACGGAGTCTTAATTTTAGTATTAATTATAACTTCTGTATCACTAGTAGGAACTTATAATGATACTTATCCTCCAGTAGTAAAATTAAGTCATTATTTAGGTAATAATTTTAATTCTACTAAAACTGTAATCTATACTTTTGAAGAGGAACGAGTAATTGATTATTACTATCCAGAGTTAATAATTAAGCGAGTCAGGAAGGTGTCAGACTTTTATACTAGTGTGCTATCATTACCTAATAAGCCAGATAATATTTTAATGACTAACGCAGTATATAATAGCTTAATTAAGCAAGAAAATGATTTAAATAAATATTTAAAACCTATCAAACAATGGGAAGGGAAAATGTTGTTATATCCAGTATATAATCAAATTATTCTTTATAAAGGTAATGCGAAAATCTATAATTATATTCAAAATTATTAAATTTAAGGCATAACATTTATTCTCTAAAATTAATAATTTAAAATTTCCTTGACATTGATAATTGTTTTCATTATAATTAATTATAGCTTATGATAATGATTATCATTTTAAATTGGTTATAAGCACTACATAATTATAGTTTTATATGCTATTGATTTTAAAATCAAAATTGAAAGGAGATTATTATTGAAATGAAAAGATCATTATTTATATTATCTTTAGCTTTGATTTTAAGTATCGCAACTGTATCTACAGCATCTGCTGGTTTTCTTGATGCTTTCTTTGGACCAGATAAAGGTGTGGTTAATATTTATACTAGTAGACATTATGAAGCTGATGAGGATTTATATCAACAATTCGAAGAAGAAACAGGAATTAAGGTAAATGTGCTAAAAGGCCGTGCTGATACATTGATTGAAAGAATAGAGAGAGAGGGCCAAGCTACATCAGCTGATTTATTAATTACTTCTGATGCTGGTAGATTATATCGGGCTAAAACAAAAGAATTATTACAACCTGTTAAGAGTGATGTTTTATTTAATAATATACCAGCTAATTTAAGAGATAAAGGTAATCAGTGGTTTGGACTAACTGTTCGTGCTAGAATTATAGTTTATGCTAAGGATAGGGTAGATCGAACGGTATTGTCTACATATACAGATTTAACAGATGATAGATGGAGAGGCAGAATATTAGCGAGAACTTCATTAAATATCTATAATCAATCTCTATTAGCCTCATTTATTGCTTTAGAAGGAGAAAAGTTTGCGAAAAAATGGGCAGCAGGAATTGTAAATAATATGGCAAGAAGACCTAAGGGGAATGATACAGCTCAGGCTACAGCAGTAGCTGCAGGTGTTGGTGACTTAACAATTATGAATACTTATTACCTTGGCAGAATGTTGAATTCAGCAAATCCTGAAGAAGTAAAGTTAGCCAAACAATTAGGAGTTTTCTTTCCAGAAAAAACACATATTAATGTAAGTGGAATTGGCTTGACTAAATATGCTAAGAATAGAAAGAATGCTATTAAGTTGATGGAATTCTTATCAAAAGAAAAAGCACAAAAAATCTTTGCTAGTGCTAATTATGAGTACCCTGTAAATCCAAATGTAGAGCTTTCTCCTTTACTAAAATCATGGGGGGGATTTGAAACTCAAGATATTAACCTAACTAAATTAGGAGAATATAATCAAAAAGCTGTTGAAATCTTTAATGAAGTAGGATGGCAATAATTAAGATCTAATTAAGTTTTATAAGAGATAAAAGCAGTCAAATATTTGACTGCTTTCTTATCAAAGGTAGGTGATTATAATTGTGGAAAATAAGAAATTTCAAGTCTTTATTTAATATATGGTCTATTTTAAGTTTTATCGCTATTCTTCTTGTCTTAGTTCCAAACATTAATATTTTATTGAATATATTCAATCCAGTAACAGATAATTGGGAACATATACAAAAATATCTTTTAAAGGATTATATAGTAAACTCAACTATTCTTATATTCTTTACAGGTATTTTTTCTATTTTAATAGGTTTAATCCCAGCTTGGTTTGTTACTCAGTTTGAGTTTCCTTTTCGTAATTTCTTTAAATGGGCATTAGTTTTACCTTTAGCTATACCTCCATATATTGGAGCCTATACATATAATGGGTTATTAAGTTATACAGGTGTTATTCAGACATCTTTAAGAAGATTTGGTATAGCTATAAATCTGGAGTACTTTGATATAATGTCAATGTCAGGTGCAATATTCATTTATACAATCTTCTTATTTCCTTATGTTTATATTATAACAAGATCATTTTTATCAAAACAGTCTGCTTCTTTGGTAGAAGCAGCAACGACTTTAGGGAGAAGCTCTTTTGAAACATTTTGGCATGTTATTTTACCAATCTCTAGAGGCGCTATTGTTGCTGGAAGTAGTTTAGTAATTTTAGAAACTTTAAATGATTATGGAGTTGTAAAATACTTTGGAATTCCAACTTTTAGTACAGCAATCTTTAAGACATGGTTTGCAATGGGAGATTCAAATTCTGCAATTAGGTTATCTGCTTTATTGATGGCCTTAGTTTTTGGTTTGTTGTTGTTAGAAAAGTTTTCTAGAGGTGGTAAACGGTTTAGCTATAGTACTACGAATATAAAACCTATTTCTAGAAAAAAGTTATCAGGAATAAAAGCTTATATGACTTCAGGTTTTTGTTTTTCAATTTTTAGTGTTGGGTTTTTAATTCCTACATTACAATTACTCCATTGGAGTTGGCTAAGTTATACCGATGTATTAGATATAGAATTCTTACTTTTCGCTATTAATTCTATATTTGTTGCCTTAATTGCTTCTACACTTATTATTGTTATAGCGATAATTATTGCTAATACTGTAAGAATTAGTGATAATATACTTTCTAAAATATATTCAAAGATTGCAATTCTTGGTTATTCAATTCCAGGAGCTGTTATAGCCATTGGAATCTTATTATTCTTTATAGCTTTAGATAATAGAATAGAAGCTATATATAAGTTGTTGAACTTTGGTCCAAATGAATTAGCCTTAAAATCAAGTATAATAATGCTTATTTTTGCTTATATAATAAGATTTCTAGGTATTGGTTATAATTCTGTAGAATCAGGTTTTGATAGAGTAGGTAATAATTTCTTCGAAGCATCACGTACTCTTGGTGTTGGAATAACAGAGACTTTCTTTAAGGTTGATTTACCT
Organism: Selenihalanaerobacter shriftii; assembly: GCF_900167185.1. Taxonomy (NCBI): domain Bacteria; kingdom Bacillati; phylum Bacillota; class Clostridia; order Halanaerobiales; family Halobacteroidaceae; genus Selenihalanaerobacter; species Selenihalanaerobacter shriftii. The sequence goes on along the minus strand of NZ_FUWM01000021.1, from coordinate 44,534 downwards.
ATGATTAAACCTGCAGTTATGAGTGGATTTCTACTTGTGCTTATTGAAGTATTAAAGGAATTACCTCTTACGTTAATTTTAAGACCATTTAACTTTGATACATTATCTAGTAAGGCTTTTGAATATGCAGGAAATGAAATGATACATGAAGCAGCTATATCATCTATAATTATAATTCTAGTTTGTGGTGTAGCTATATATCGTATCCATACAGTTGGAGACAAGGAGGGTAAAGATGTTCATTCAAATTAAAAATTTAGATTTTAAATATAAAAATTCTAAGGTATATGTTTTAAGGAACTTCAGCATGAGTGTAGAAAAAGGTGATATAGTCTGTATTTTAGGGGAAAGTGGAAGTGGAAAAAGTACAGTTTTAAGGTTAATTGCTGGACTTGAAGAACCACATAAAGGAATTATTAAGATTGGTCAAGATGTAATAGTTAATGATAATACCTTTATTTATCCTGAAAAAAGAGGTATAGGTGTTTTATTTCAGGATTATGCTTTATTCCCTCATATGACCGTAGAAGAGAATATATTATTCGGTGTAAAGAAGAAGAAACAGGGATATAAGGAACAAAAATTACAAGAGTTACTAAGATTAACTGGTTTAGAAGAATTAAGAGATAGATATCCTTATCAAATTAGTGGAGGGCAGCAGCAAAGAGTAGCTCTAGCTCGAGCTTTAGCTATAGATCCACCATTAATATTAATGGATGAACCTTTTAGTAACCTTGACGCAAACTTACAATCTAGGATTAGAAAAGAATTAAAAGAGATTATTAAGAAGACTGGAATAACTTCAATTTTTGTTTCTCATGATAAAGATGATGCCATAAATATAGCTGATAAAATAATAGTATTAAAAGATGGAAAGATTATTCAGCAAGGATCTACTGAAGATATAGTATCTAATCCAAATTCTGAATATGTAGCAAATCTTTTTGCATAAAATAAATAGCATATTTTTTTAATATACTTGATAATGAGAATTATTATTGGTGGAGCTAATTAGAGAGATTAATCTTAAAGAGTTTATAGAAATAGGTGAAGTAATTGGATTTAAAAGAGTTAATTAAAGCAGGTAGATTATTAATATTAAATCCTAAATTGTTATTAATTTTTGCTATAGGATATTCTTTGGCTTTTTGGTTAAGGTCAATAGCTTGGTTAGAACTGTTTAAGGAGAAAAGGGTAAATATAAAAGATTTATTCTCTTTGCAAATGGTTTCCTTATTAGTTAATCATGTATCTCCTACCAAAATGGGAGAGATGGGTAAAATATATCTTTTACATCAGAGGGGTTACACAATTGCAGAGGCTACTTCCACAGTAGTATATAGTAGAGTAATAGATTTAATTTCATTAATGATTAATGTAATTTTATTTAGCCTACTATCAATTAGTTATATCAGTTTTGATTGGAAATTACTGATTCTTCCTTTAGCTTTAATTACAAGTATTTTAATTGGATTACTTATATTTAGTCGTTGGAGTTTGATTTCTAAAATTCAGAATAAGTTATTTAATTATTTATTGAAATTACAGAAAGCATTCAAAGAAATAAGTTTTAAGCAGTTAGTTAAGGCAGTATTAATTACAATCCCTAGTTGGATTTTAGAGGTAAGTGCTATTATGATAGTAACTAATACTTTAGGTTTAGATTTAGGTTTAATTCCTTTAGTAGTTGTTAATAGTTTTACAATTATGACTCAAGTATTTCATATTACTCCTGGAGGAATTGGTACTTATGAAGCTAGCATGGCTTTTGTTTTAGGATTATATGGGGTGAATTGGGAATTAGCTTTATCTGTTGCAGTTTTAACGCATAGTTTAAAATTTCTTTATTCTTATATAGTTGGTGGGGCTTTTACCTTATATGAATCAGTGAAATTGGTAGACATAGTTAGATTTAAAGAAAAGGTTATGGGTTAGGAAGGAGATAAAATGAAAGAAGCATCAAAGTTTGAAGTTTGGGCGGCTAGATGTTGGAATTTACTTAATGAAGGTAAATCATTCTATCCTATCTTCTCAATTTCTATATTCTTAATATACCATTTCAATAGTTGGGGAAGTATAGGATTTTGGAAAGTTGCTTTACTTTCGATGATTTTGAATTTGCCATTATTAATTACTTATATTCGTTATGATTTTCCGCTTCATTTGCGTAGTTTTTTATGGTTTCCGATATTAATTTTTGTAACTACTTTAGATTATTGGAATTGGAATTTGGTTTTATTTGATTTAGGAGTCTATTTATTCTTTACAGTTATTTTTTGGGGCACAATTTATTATCACTTACGGATTGGTACATCTTTAACCAACTTTACCCGTTTTTGGAAATTGGTTTTAGAGCATAGTGACTCTACTAGTGGCAACTTTCAGGAACAAGTACCTAAGACTATAGTTACATTGTTAAGTTTAAATTATCTATATTTAAACTTAAGAGGATATTTGCAAAGATCAGAATTATTGAGTAATTATGGCATATTTTTTATTGGAACAATTTTATTAGCAATTATAATACATAAGAATTTATTTAATTGGAAGCCAGATCAGTATCAAGAACTGACTAATAATGTTCAAGTTAAAGATAAGCATACTAATCGAGTCATTATGATGATAATTGATGGTTGTCGTAAAGATAAATTAGCTGAAGCTGATACTCCTTTCATTGATCAATTATTAATAGAAGGTACAGAGTATACTCAGATGGAGACAATTTATCCCGCTAGAACAGTAACTTGTTTTTCATCTTTATTTACTGGCACCTATCCTTGGGAGCATGGAATCAAAAGTAATTTGGTTTTAGATTTAGGAGTTAAGACAGAGAGTATATTTGATAAGTTAAGAGATGAAGACAAGAAAGGTAAATTATTAGGAATTGCTCATTTAATTGATGCTTTTGGAGAAGAAGATGTAGAAGCAATAACAGCAGTAATGGACAATGACCAAGCAGATGCTAACATAATTAAGCGAGCTAAAAGAATTATGAAACAGGAAAACCCAGAATTATTAATTACGCAATTAATTAGTGTTGACCAGACAGGACATAGTCGTGGAACTCATTATTCTGAATATATAGAGAAGATTGAAGAAGCTGATAGACATATTGAAGATTTTGTAAAGTGGCTAAAAGCAAAAGGATATATGGAGGATACTACTTTGATTGTTGCTGCTGACCATGGACAGAGTCGAGGCATTGGGGCTCATGGTCATTTGGATGAAGGTGAAAGATATGTTCCTTTTATTATTCAGGGACCACAAATTAAGAGAGGTCATAAAGTTACCGAAAAGCATAGTATTGTGTCAACTGCTCCTACTCTTAGTTACTTATTAGGAGTAGAGTATCCAGATGCTTCTCGGGGACCAGTTTTAATTGAAGCATTTAAAGAATAATGAATAGTTGTTAATCATTAAATGATTTAGAGGAGGGTAAAAGTGAAAAAGGTTATAGTAATTATCCCAGCATTAAATGAAGAAGAGGCTATTGGAAAAGTAATAGAAAAAGTCCCGCGTAACCAGGTTGAAGGGGTTAAATTTGAAATTTTAGTCATTGATGATGGTTCAACTGATGGAACTGTAGCGGTAGCTAAAGAATATGGAGCTGATTATATTATTTCCCATACTGAGAATTGGGGTTTAGGAGCTACAATTCGTCACGGATTAGAGTGGGCTTATAAAGAAGAAGCAGATATAGGTGTAATGATTGATTCTGATAATGAGTATCCTGCTGATGAAATCGATAATTTAATTGAACCTATTTTAAATGATAAAGCTGATTATATTCTTGGCTCTAGATTTATGAAGAAGGTTAGAGGGATGACATTGATGAGAAGATTAGGCAATTATACGTTTACTTTATTACAATCTATTTTATTAGGAGAATGGGTTACTGATGGTCAGACTGGAATGAGGGCTTTTAGTCGAGAAGTAATGAGAGATTTTAGAATTATTCATGATTATAATTATGCTCAAGTAATTACACTCAATATTCTACGGCAAGGATATAGATTAGGGCAAGTTCCAATCAGTTATTCTGTAAGAGAAACAGGAGATTCTTTTATTAAATTTAGAGAATATATGACTCAAGTTATTCCGGCGATTTGGAAGGAGCTGACTAATGATCCTAAAGAGGATATTAAAATTATTCGAGAAGAGGAGGTGTTATTAACAAGCGTAAGAGTATCTTAGAATAGATTTTAAGTTATTTAAATATCAATGATTATAATAAAGGAGTTGATAAAATGTTAAAAGGCAAGAAAGTATTAAAGAATTTTGCTATAGTATTAGCTTTAGTAGTTGCATTCTCAGGTATAAGTTTCGCTTATTCATATGGATCTAGTGAAACAGAACCAATGGCTGAGGCTTATAAAGAGATAGTATTTAATTTGAATAAGTCTCCACAGAATTGGGCAGGAGCAACTGAAGAATTTGAAGAGGTAAAAGGTAAGTTAGAATCATTAACTGAAGAGTTAAATGAGATTGATAACCAAAGTCAGTTCCTAAATGATTATGCAGTTGAAATTAAAGAAGCTATTCAGGAAAAAGATAAAGATGCAGTTATTTATAATTTCCAATTAGCTTTAGCAGGTAATATTGAAAGGAGATTAGAATCTGCTGAAAAAGAGATTAACGAATATAAGACTGCTAAAGCTCTAATCAAGAAGGCCAAAGTTTTTTATGAGACATTAGAAATAGTTGTTAAAGCCGATTCTCAAGAGGCAAATGAAAGAGTAGAAAAAGCATTAACAGGAACATTAAATTCTTTAGGGAATCCAGGGATGCTTGGTTTTGGAGCCCAACCACCTAAAGTAGAAGAATATCAAGAACATAAAGAGACAATTCTTAATACATTAGAGGATGTTATTATTAAATAGGAGGAATAGAAAATGAATAAAAAATCAACTAGATTAATAACAGTTTTAGTATTATTGTCAGTGATGATTTTAGGGACCAGTAGTGCCTTTGCTGCTTATTTACCACTTAAGACTGATGTGTCAAAACAGCAAGCAAGAATAGATGCTTATAAAGAGATTAATCAATTAAGACATGAAGAAGATATAGATTTTAACAAGATTGAAAAGATTTATAATGATGTATTACAAAATACTGTCCAGGCAAGAGATAAAGAGTTTTCCGAAACTATGGATCAATATATTCAGGCAGCTTTTTATGGAGTAAGAAATGGTCAAGATCCAGCTTTAGCAGCTCAAATTGTTGATAAGACGCTTAAGAAAGCATTTTATTTAACAGTTAAGCATGAGCTAGATGAAGCTGTTGAAGAATTTTCTAATAAAGAAGAAGCTCATCATAAAATAGACGAAGCTATTGTATATTATGAAGCAATTGCGGGAACAGCTAAAAAGCGTTCTGAAGACTTACATGAAGGTATTCTATCTGGTTTAAAGAGTGCACGAAGAGCAATTGAGAATGATAGTTTAATTGATTTAAAAGTAGCAGACCAGATTATAGGTAAGACTATCATTAAAGTATTCCATGCTTCTGTTTTACATGAGGCAGAAGAGGTTGAAGAATATTTAGCTGAAAATCCTGATAAAGCTAAAATTAAGCAAATGGAAGGCTTAGTTTATTATCAAACTATTAAAGGTATAGTTAAATCAAATAATAAGATAGGTAATATTATGGTCGAGGATATGTTAAGTGGAGATATTAATGAGGTTGATTATGATGTTATCTTAGAAGAATTAAATCGAGGATTTGTTGGTAAGCCATTACATTATCTAGAGGAAGTTAAAGAAAATTGGGGTACTGACAAAGCACTAGTTGAAGCATGGGAAGCACTAGTATACTATAATGTTATTGTAGATGATGTAGAGACAAGATTAGGTACTAAAACTGGAGAAGAGTTATTAACTAATCTACGCACATATGTAGATGCTGTGCAACAAGGTAACCGAGCTAAAGTAGATATTTTAGAAGAAAAAATCAAAATAACATTTAGAGAATATATTAGTAAAATATAATTAATTATAATAGGAGGTTGTCTGAAGACATTTTCAGGCAACCTTTTTACTTTTTAAATACTGAATTAATTAAATATGTTCTTTCTATTTGCTATTTTTAAAATATTCTTAATTTATGATAAGATTTTTTAAGTTAAATACTATACAAATTGGTTGTTTTATGGTAAAATACTTATAGTTCATTTTGTGAAGAATTCTTCAATGATATGTTGTCATGAGAATTTAACATGGATGAGCTATTTTTATAAGTGTATGTTTATTTATAACTTAAACAAGGATTCTTCTTTTATTAAAATTGCAATTATAAAATAAGTTTGTTACAAGGTTAGACATAATTAAGTCTAATATAAAATATTAATAGATTAGCAAGAATGAATATGATTATAATTTTATGAAAATAAGCAGGAGTTTTATTTTTTATGTATAATAATTAACATAGTAAAGAAATAATGTAAAAAGTTTCTGATTTGAATTAAGGGGAAAATTTTTTTAGTTATTTCTAACTAAGGGGGTGATGGTAAAAAGGGGGGGGCTTACTGGTAATTGATGTAAGAATAAGGTTTAGTTGGGTAAGTTAGTCAATGGCTTGTTAATTTAAGTGTTAGTGTAAAGGAGTAGACTAAATAATTATAAAGGATAAGGTGAAATAGGCATGAAAGCGAAAAATAAATCATTTTCTGGAGGCTATACGTTTAATCTTGAAGGTAAATCTCAAAGTAAGGTTGTTGAGCTAGAAGTTCCTTCGAAAGTTATTATCCCATTAAAACAGGGATTTAGTAGGGAAGTAAAACCAAAAGTTAAACGAGGCCAGGAAGTAAAAGCTGGTCAGATTATTGGTAGAGATGATAACTCTATATCTACTCCGGTTCATGCAAGTGTTAATGGAACTGTAAAAGAAGTTGTAGAGTTGTCTTCAAAAGGAAAAGCGGTTATTATTGAATCAGATGGAACAACTGATTGGGAACCGATAGAAGGAAATAACTCAGGTTGGACTAGTCTTTCAGCCGCAGAAATTGAGGAGTTACTTTATACTTCTGGAGTTACTTCTTTAGGTAATCAGGGAATACCTACTAGATATAAAAGTTCACCAATTTCTACTGATGATGTCAAGCACGTAATTATTAAAGGTGCGGAATCTGAACCTTATAACTTATTACTATCAGCTCTTTTAAATGATGGTAAGGTTTCTAAGTTTGTTGAAGGATTAGAAGTATTACAAAAAGTTTTACCACAAGCTAAGTTTCATGTGGTGATTAATAAGAATCGTCAAGGGATAATTAAAGAATTAAGTAGTGTTGCTGGAAGTTATAATTGGCTTCAATTATATGCTGTAGCACCTAAATATCCGCAAAATAATGATAAGGTAATAGCTCAAACTGTTTTAGGTAAATCTGATACAGTTAAAGGTTCATTAACAAAACATGGAGTAATTACATTGGATATGCAGGCAGCTTTACATGTATATAATGCTGTAATAGAAGGCAAACAATTAATAGAACAGATAGTAGCATTATCTGGATTAGGTTGGAAAGAAAATATTAGTCTTAAAGTGCGAAATGGTACTTCTGTTTCATTTATTATGAGAAATTATTTGGATGCAGCAGAGGACCAGAGAGTTATTCCTAATAATTTATTAACTGAAGAAGCTATCACAGATTATGAAACTCCGGTTGATCGTACATTCGTGAATTTAAACGCGATTCCGGAAGGTGACGAACGTGAGCTATTTGCATTCTTACGTCCAGGAAGAAAAAGATATTCTTATTCAAATGTTTTCTTATCTGCTTTACTTCCTAAATTAAATAAACTCTGTGATACTAATGTTCATGGTGAAGGAAGACCATGCATTTCTTGTGGATATTGTGAAGAGACTTGTCCAGTGGACATAGTTCCACATATTGTTGATCACTATACAGCAAAGAATAATGTGGATGATGAACTTATTAGATATGGTATTTTTGATTGTATAGAATGTAATTTATGTACTTTTGTTTGTCCAGCCAAAAGACCTTTAGGACAGCATATCAAACAAGGAAAACAATTCCTAATGAATAAAGGATATGCTGTAAAGTAAATCTGTGGTGTTGGTTTTTTGGATCTGGAAGGATTAGGAGGGTGAATAAAAAAATGAACGCACTTCGTGGTCTTTTTGATAATTTAAAGAGAAGCGAATCATTAAAATCTGTAAGGCCCCTTATTGATGCAGTAGATAATATCTTTTTTGGGCCAGAAGAGGTTACGACGTCTGCACCACATATTGTAGACAATAATGATCTTAAAAGACACATGACTATGGTAATTTTAGCTTTATTACCTAGTACTCTTGCATCAATCTATTTTTATGGTTGGCGCGCTTTGGCTATTATTTTGGTTTCCTATGCAGCTGGTGGGATAACCGAAGTATTATTTGCTATTATTAGAAAACATGATATTCATGAAGGTTTTCTAGTTACGGGACTTATTTTTCCGCTAGTATTACCACCGACGATCCCTCTCTGGATGGTAGCAGTAGGGTCGTTTTTTGGTGTTTTCTTTGGTAAAGAAGTTTTTGGAGGAACAGGACGTAATGTATTTAACCCAGCTATTGCGGGTCGAGTCTTTCTTTCAATTGCCTTTCCGGTTGCGATGAGTGCTAGTTGGTTTAAGCCATTAATCGGAGGATTAGGAGGGCTTTTAAAGTATGCACCTGACGCAGTTGCTTCAGCAACACCGTTAGCTGTAATAAAAGCTGGAGGACAATTGGATGTTTCTGTATTACAACTTTTATTAGGTGGAACTGGTGGTTCCATGGGAGAGACATTCCGCCTTGGGATAATTCTTGGTGGTATATTCTTAATAATGACTAAGATAATAGACTGGAGAATTCCAGTGGCTTATTTAGGTTCTGTGTTAGTCTTCTCTGTTATTGGAAGTCAGTTTTTGCCGGCACAGGTTGCACCTCCGGTAATTCAACTTCTTACAGGAGGACTTTTATTTGGAGCCTTTTTCATGGCAACTGATCCGGTAACATCTCCGTTTACAAAGAGTGGGATGTGGATCTTTGGTATATCTGCAGGAATATTAACCCTACTCTTTAGAGTATTTGGTGGTTATGTTGAGGGTGTAATGTTTAGTATATTATTAATGAATGGTTTCACACCTTTAATTGATAGCGTTATATTAGACGCCAAATTCAAACCGAAGGATAATGGGGTAGTTTATAATGAAAACTAATACTAATGTAGAAACGGAAATTCAGACTAAGGATATTTTGTTGGATAAGGCGAAAATGGTAATTTTTATGTTAATTATAGGTTTAGTTATTGCAGGAATATTAGTAGGATTCAATTCTTACACTAAACCTCTAGTTGAAAAGAATGCAAAAATTAGAAATATGGAGAAGGTACTTGATGCTTTTAATATCAAATATAAAAAAGATAATATAGCAGAAGTCTATGAGAATAAGATCACAGTTGTAGAAAAAGGTGATCAAAGGTTCTATAAGACTAATAATGGAGATATTGCTTTTAAGTATACAGGAAAAGGATTATGGGGTGATATTATTGGCTTTATGGCTTTTAAAGCTGATATGAAAACCATAAAAGGACTCTCTATTATGACACAAAGTGAAACACCTGGATTAGGTGGTCGAATTGGAGAAGAATGGTTCTTAAAGCAGTTTGAAGGTTTAAATTATAAGCCGAAAATTAAAATTCTTAAATCGAGTAAAACAGCTGATGAGCCTAATGAAATCGATGGTATTGCAGGAGCTACCTTAACAGGTGATGCTTTACAAAAAATCTTGAATAATAATATTCAAGAAACCCTGCCAAATTTGGAGGTGAACTAAGGTGTTAAAGAAACTCTATTATAAATTAAAGTATACCAAACCATTTGCTCTTTTATATGATGGGATTTGGTCTGAAAACCCGGTGCTTTTATCCGCACTAGGTATCTGTTCTGCTTTAGCTGTAACTAACCGAGTTGAAAATGGAATTGCTATGGGGCTTGCTGTTACCTTTGTTGCAATGGCCGCATCACTACTTACCTCATTAATTAGAAAGTTCATTCCAAATCGGGTAAGAATAGTGACCTATGTAATTATGATTTCAGCTTTTGTAGTTATAGTCGATCAGTTCTTTAAAGCCTTTTTCCCAGATATTAGTCGTGCATTAGGTGCATATGTTGCATTGATTATAACCAACTGTTTGATCATGGGTAGAGCGGAAGCTTTCGCTTCTAAAAACCCAGCTACATTCTCTGTAATGGACGGTTTTGCACATGGTATTGGTTATACTATTGTCTTAGTTTTAATATCTGTAGTAAGAGAGATACTTGCTTTTGGAACTTTATTAGGTACAAATGTTGTTTGGGAAGGATTTACTCAATGGGTAGTCATGGCTATGGCACCTGGGGGCTTCTTCTTATTAGCAGTATTAACTTGGGCTGTTCGTACACGTCAACTTGGTTTAGAAGAAGAGGAATCAAAGAACAGTCGAGCTCCTATTGAAGAGTCTGACCAAATGCTTGTAGCATAAAAAAACTTTTAGAAAATCATTAAAGGTAAATTAATAAAATATATGGAGGAGAAGTAATATGCCTGAGTCTCTGAGTGTTTTTATAGCAGCGATGACATCCCATAATATCGCTTTGACTTATATTCTTGGGATGTGCCCGATGATAGGTGTATCAAAGAATCTAAAGACAGCGGTTGGTATGGGTGTATCAGTAATGTTTGTTGTAATGCTGACTTCTATTATTAACTGGCCGATATACAATTATATTTTAGTCCCTACAAATAGTACGATTTTGACATATGTTATTTTCATTGTAACTATAGGGGCAAGCGTACAACTTTTAGAGATGTTTTTGGAGAAGTTCCTTCCTGCCTTATATAGGGCGTTTGGAATCTTCTTACCACTTATTACGGTAAACTGTGTTGTACTTTCTATTTCACTTTTCATGGTTATTCGTAATTATACGTTTGGAACAACACTTATCTTTGCACTTGGTTCATCACTTGGTTGGATAGTAGCAATTGCTATTGTAGCCGCCATAAGAGAGAAGATTGATTTGATTGGGGATGTACCAAAAGGAATGCAAGGACCTGGTATTGTTATGGTGATTTTAGGTATTTTAGCCCTTGCTTTTATGGGCTTTGGAGGGATGGTGAATGTCTAAATGAATATACAACCAATTTATGTATTAACGTCAATTTTCGTTGGAGTTGCGGCTGTATTGGCTATTGCTGATTTAGCTCTTACAGATCAAGAACAGAAGACTATCAATGTTAATGATGATATGTATATTCCAGTGTCTAGCTCTGGTATGCTTTTGAGTATCTTATCGGCTAATGATATTCATATTCCTGCAGCCTGTGGTGGAAAAGCAGCTTGTGGTCATTGTAAGGTTGAAGTGAAGAGTGGTGGCGGTGATATGCTTCCTACTGAAGAAGCTTTCATCAGTCCAAAAGAAGAAGAAAGAGGAGTTAGACTTGCTTGTCAGGTTAAGGTAAATGAAGATATGAAAATTCATGTTAAGCCTGAACTACTTGAAGTAGAGGAATATACTGCTGAAGTAGAGGAAATAAGAGATGTAACTCCTACAGTTAAACATGTTAGATTAAAAATGATAAAACCGACAGAGATTGAGTTTGAAGCTGGACAGTATGCACAGCTGCTGGTGCCTGGCTTTGATGTATTCCGGGCTTACTCTATAGCTTCACCGCCGAGTATGGCTAGAGATGAAGATGCTTTACAATTTACGATCAAATTAGTACCTGGCGGACTCTGTACTAGCTGGATTCACTTTGCTCTAGAGGAAGGGGATACTGTTAAGTTCACTGGGCCATACGGTCACTTCTATCTCGATGAAGAATCGGATAGAGATATCATCCTGATCGGAGGAGGAGCCGGAATGGCACCTATGAGAGGAATTCTTGAGCGTCTAGATGAATTGGGAATGCCTCGACCGACAAGATATTACTTTGGTGCCAGAAACTCAGATGAGCTTTACTATGAAGATAGATTCGCAGAACTTGAAGAGCAGTATGATAACTTTGAGTATATACCTGCACTTTCTGACCCTACTCCTGAAGATCAAAAGAACTGGGATGGACCTTTCGGATTTGTTACTGATGTAATTGATGAAAGGGAAGGATCACTGGAGAATACAGAATCATATCTCTGTGGACCACCGGTCATGCTTGATGCAGCAGAACGCATCTTAGTTGATCACGGAATGCCGAAAGAAAAGGTAATGTTTGATAAATTTTAAATATACGGTAAAAACCACTAAAGGTGTAATTTTACACTTTTGGTGGTTTTTTTATTATAATTTTGTTTTATGTTGATTTTAGTCGCTATATAGTTGTGATATTAATTGAAAATGAATGAAATAAGTTCTTAGACACTTTACTATATATAATATAAATACAGAACATAAGAAAAATAAGACTAAATAAAGGTATAAATCCATTTTGTGTATAATTATGTAATTAATGATAATTATATTTAAGCTAATCATAAAATTAGAAGGTGAGTAAAATGGAAATATTGAGTAAAGTGGCGGATGTAACACCGGGAGTTGTTTTAAGTAAACCAATATATGACTCTGCAGGTAGAGTATTACTAAAAAAAGGGTCAAAATTGAATAAAAGGTATATTAACAAATTAAAAAAATTAGGTATCAAGCATATTTATATTAAGAATATAACGGATACTAAGACAATAAATCAAAAATTTGAAGAGAAAGAACGAAGAGAACTCATCCCAGAGGAAGTGAAGAAAGAAGCAGTAGTAATAGCTAGAAATTGTGTAAAAAAGACCAATATAGCGGAAAGTACAATATTAGGAAAAAAACAGGTAATTAAATTAATTGAAAATATAGTTAAGCAAATTAGCAATAAAGATGAAATATTTCAAAGTTTAAAAGATATGAGGTTATTAGAAGATGAAATATTTTTTCATTTAGTGAATGTTACTACTCTTTCTTTGGTTATAGGAAATAAATTAGGGTATGATCAAGAGCGGCTAAATAATTTAGGAATAGGAGCTTTTTTACATGATATTGGGAAGTTAGGAGTTTATGCTAATATCTTAAATAAATCTGGGAATTTGACTGATGATGAATTTGAAGAAGTAAAAAGACATACTAATTATGGTTATAAGATTTTAGATAAACAGGATGATATTCCTCAAATTTCAGCCCAAATAGCTTATCAACATCATGAGCGATGTGATGGGTCAGGTTATCCTAAAGGGTTGACAAAAAGATTCATTTATGAGGAGGCAAGAATAGTTGCTATTGTAGATGTTTTTGATGCAATGATCAATGATAGAGTGTATCGAAATGGAATTAAAGTTAAAGAAGTAATAGAATACTTATATACGAGAATTACTTTAAATAAATTAGATAAAGAGTTAGTTACACTTTTCTTGGATATAATTACTCCTTATCCATTAGGAACTAAAGTTAAATTAAATATAGGATGTGAAGCAGTTGTTGTTAAAGTTAACAAAAATGCTAAATTATGTCCCAAAGTAAAAGTTCTAAATCTTAACGGGATTGATAGGGAATTTGAAATTGATTTAAGTAAGAAAACTAATATTAATATTATTGATATTATACAATAAAAATTATTATAGTGAAGCATTTGGAATTTATTTTGCCTAGTGATTATTAACTATCTTGGTGTTAATTACAATAATAATATTTATCTTTTTAAGATATATTATTATTAGAGGTGGTTACCCAATGGCAAAAATCATGTCTGAAGAAACCAAGTATGAGTTTGCTAAAGAATTAGGATTTGCTCATAAGGTTAAGGATGGTGATTGGGGGAATATAACCACTAAAGAAGCTGGGTCATTAGTTAAAAAAGCAATAGAAAAAGCACAAAACTCTATGGTCCAGGAGGAAAGACAGTAGGATTAATCCTACTGTCTTTTTTTAATTGTAATAAATTTCTTGTAATTTATTATAATCTATTCTATAATATAATTAAGATAATAATTATTATCACACTCCAAAGTTTAGTGGATAGTTGTATTATTAATTGATTTTGTAGGAGTGGTTCAATGGAAAAAGAAGTTTTAATAGTAGATGATGCTTCATTTATGCGGCTGATGATTAGTGATATATTAAATAATGCAGGCTTTAAAGTAGTAGGTGAGGCAAGAAGTGGTGCAGAAGCTATAAAATTATATGAAATGCTTAAACCTGATTTAGTAACTATGGATATTTCCATGCCAGATAAGGATGGAGTTGTTGCTGTAAAAGAAATTTTAAAAATAGATTCTAAAGCTAATATTTTAATATGTAGTGCCATAGAAGAATCAATAGTTATTAAAGCCATTAAAGTAGGGGCTAAAGATTTTATCGTTAAACCATTTCATGCTAATAGGCTATTAGAAGCTATAGATAAAATATTTAATTAATAAAAATAATTTATTTTAAGAGTTTAATGCCAAAATATTTTGGTATTAAACTTTTTTTATATGATAATACAGTTGTACTACAGGAGAGAAAGTTATAGATAAAGACAGAAGTGCTTTAGATACATAGAAATTAGGTTTTCATTATTTGCCTAAACTCTTCCAATTCTCTTGTGCTTCATTTATTTCAATTAAAGCACTAACTTTATCTTTTGCTATAATTGCTCCTCTTAAACGAACAAAATTAGTACTTAAATCAATAATATCGTTTTTAGCAACATCAAATTGAATACTAGGTACAACTTTTTGTTTCCAAGTATTTTCTACACTTTTAATGCTTTTTAGAGCTCGTTGCCAATTGCCCGTTTTTATATCATTTTCAACAACCTTTAAGTCTTGAGATATATTAGATAATGAATCTTTTAGATACATTGCGGAGTTAAGGGTAACAATAAATATTATTACTAAAATAATAGGAAATAAGTAGGCGATGATTTTCTTCATTATTAATGATCCTCCTTAATTTGGGCCTAAATAATCACTTGTATCAATAGGAATTTCTATATTATCATTAGATGTATCGACATATAGTTTGCCTTGTGTATCTAGACTTGCTAAGATTACACTAGAAATATCATTAATACCTAATTGATTAAGTTGGGAAGTTAACCAAGTTTTATCTAAGTTAACCTGTTCTAAATTCTGTTCAAGTATTATGCCATCATAAATTAATTCTATACTTAACCCTTTATAATTAGTAGATATATTCATATCTTTAGGTGTTACAGATTGATATTGTGATTTCTTTAAGACAGATAGTTTGCCATTTGTTTCTAATATTGCAAATTCTACTTGTGAAAGGTTAAAAACACCTTTATTACGTAATTGTTCTAAGAGGTCAGTGATTCTATACCGCATTTTACGCATTGTATCTTCCATTATTTTGCCATTCATAATTACTATTGTAGGTTCACCATCAACATATTTAGATGCTTTTCTTGATTTTAAGGTGATTACTTGCAAAGTCATAACAGCTAGCACCCAAACTACTAATCCAACCCAATGGGGCCAAGCTCGAATAGTTGTATCAGTGGTGAGAGTAGATGCAGTCGAACCAATAGTAATACCTAAAATATAATCAAAATAAGTAAGTTGACTAATTTGCTGTTTACCAAGGATGCGTGTAAATATAAGCAAAGTCAAAAGAGCGATTAATCCTCTAACTATTACTACAAGTGTTTCATTCAAATTTAATCACCTCAAAATATATTATATCCTATTAATCGTCTTAAATTCTGGAATAAGATAGAAAAATATATTTTACTAATTGAATAGTTATTTATAAAGCGGATTACAATTTATAGATTCAATTACATGTTATACCAAGAGGATAGTAGGTTAAAATCTAGAATTTATTAAAGAGAGAAGAGATTTTATAAAATACATATAGAAAAGGTGCTAGTTAATTGAATATTAGATATAGGTTAATTATAATATTAGTTATAGTAGTTATAATTTTTTCTTTTTCAGCTGAAGCTAAGGCAGTTAATTTAGTAATTGATGGGCAAAAAGTTGATAGTAATTTGATGGTATTAATTGATGGTAGTTCT
Organism: Selenihalanaerobacter shriftii; assembly: GCF_900167185.1. Taxonomy (NCBI): domain Bacteria; kingdom Bacillati; phylum Bacillota; class Clostridia; order Halanaerobiales; family Halobacteroidaceae; genus Selenihalanaerobacter; species Selenihalanaerobacter shriftii. Next base: position 28,523 of record NZ_FUWM01000021.1, on the reverse strand, counting down.
TTAGTTTCTACTCAAATTATTTCTAAATATTTAGGAGAAGAATTTATTTGGAATCAAGATGAAAAAGAAATAAATTTTAATGATGGTAATCTTAAAATAAGGCTGCCAATAAATAAGAAGAAAGCAATTATTAATTCTAGAACTATTCCTTTAAGCATAGGTGCAAAATTAATTAACGGACAAGTAATGATTCCTTTGAGGTTTTTACCCAAGATTTATGGTGGACAACTTATTTGGAGTGCGAGTGATAAAACAGTATATTATCGTTCTAATCAAGTGACTGATATAAGTGTGGAGGAGACTCGATTAGGGACAAAAGTATTTATTGAACCTAAATATTTGCCACAATATGAAGTGAAGCATTATCACAATCCAGAAAGATTAGTAATTGATCTTAAAGGTATGCATTTAGGAGAAATCAATGATTTGATCTTAAATAATGATGTAATTAAGCAGATTAGGATTAGTCAATTTCAAGTTGATCCAGCTATTGTTAGAATAGTAGTAGATCTTAAACAAATGAAGAGCTATCAGGTTAAAGATGATGGGAATAAATTAATATTAGATATTAAGAAAAAGATGCGCATAGTAACTTCTTCAACTAGTGAAAGTGGGGAAGATAGTGATAATTCAAAGAAGGATCAAGGAACAAATTATAAGAAAATAGAAAAGAGAAATAAGAGAATAATCATTGATCCTGGGCATGGAGGAAGTGATCCAGGAGCAGTTGGAGTAACAGGCCTTAAGGAAAAGAAAGTTAATTATCAAATTGCTAGTCGTGTAGTTAAATTACTAAAAGAAGAAGGTTTTAATGTAATGTCAACCCGGAGGCAAAAGCAGTTTATTTCTTTATCTCGTCGAGCACAATTAGCTAATAGTTGGTCTGCAGATTTATTTATTAGTATTCATGCTAACTATAATAATAAGTCATGGATTAATGGGACAGCTACTTATGCTTATTGGAATGCTTCTAAGGATAATTGGGCTTTAGCGTGGTATGTTCAAGATGAAATGGTCAAGAGAACAGGACTAGAAAGTAATGGTTTAAAAGCAGCTAATTTTGCGGTATTAAGAGAAACATATATGCCGGCTATTTTGATAGAAACAGCTTTTCTTTCTAATCAAAGAGAAGAGTATTTATTGAATAATGTTAGATTTCAAAATAAAGTAGCAGAAGGAATTGTAGCAGGAATAAAAAGATATTATGTCCGTAAATAAAATGATAAAGTAATAAAGGTCACTATACATCCAAAATGTATAGTGACCTTTATATATATTATTTTCTTCTAAAAGTAAATAGTTTATAGAGGAGAAAGCCTATAATGAATAAGAAGATAATCCAAGGGGTTACTTCTCCAATGAAGATAATAACTGCGTTAATACTTCCAATAAATTTACTAAGAGCTCGTTTAAAGCTTTGAAGAATACCCCAGTTATTATTAATAATAGGCTGTGGTTGAGTAATATATAAATCGATAGTTGCTAAGTCTATTTTATTATTATAGTAATTAAGCTTTCCTTGTAATTGTTCAATATTAGTTCTAACTCTATTTAGCTCTTTTTCGACTTTAATAACAGCTTCGACTTTTTCAGCTTTATTTAATAATTTTAAGTATTTTTTTTCTTGGGCTTTCAAGTTTTTTAATCTAGCCTTAAGGTCAATATATTCTAAAGTAATATCTTCACTTCTAATCTGTTCATTTTTAAGTCTTCCAAATGTTTTAATTTCGGAAAGAACTGCTTGGAAATTTTGTTGAGAAATTCGAATCTTATAGTGATAGGATTTACGTTGATTACTATCTTGCCATTGTCTAGAACTAGCTAAGTATCCATTATATTTTTTGATTAGTTCAGTGATTTTTCTTGAGATTTTATTTACATTTTCTGTTTCTAATCGAATATTAGCTGTCTTAATAATTTTTCTATCTATTATTTCAGTTGAACGAGTACTTTTAGTTTTTTGGGGGCTTAATTTTTCATTGTAAATATTATCTTTTACTAAAGGTTCTTTTGGTATTGTGTTAGTCTGTGGTTGACAAGCTGATGTAATTAATACTAATGATAAAAGTAAAAATAAAAATATTAATTTTAATCTTTTTGACATGAGATCACTTCCTTTTTAGGACTTATAATATTATTATATCAAATAATATCTTAATAAGAAATAATATTATTAAAAACCATACAGCAATTTAGCTGTATGGTTTGATATTTAACTAAGCCAAGAATTTTTAGGTTCTCCATTTTCATATTCTACCCATTCAGTCTTACTATTTTCATCTAAAGGCACGATAATAGTAGTTCCTGCTTTTAATTTAGTATTACCGTCTTTTAGATAATTAGCCTTAAGAATAGATCTAATAGTTACACTCTTATTAAAAGCAATATCGAAGATATATTCTCCACCTGACTTTACTGTATAAATTTGATGTTTACTAAATAGTGCTGGACTAACAGGCATCAATAACTTTTGTCCTTCTTTGACTTCTTCTACGTTATCTAAATCATTAATTCTTCTTAATGCTTCCTCAGAACTATCAAAAAACGCTTCAACATCAGGTAATAATTCATTAGACATAATACGATAATGATTATTTAATTTATTGCTTACTCTTTTAATATAAGAAAATTTATTAGATTTATCTAAAGGTATAACTAAGGTTTCACCAGCTTTAATTTGTTCTGTATTTGAAATATTATTTAGATCTAATAAAGTAGAAATTTTGATTCCAAATCGTTTAGTTATAGTTTCAACCTTATCGTTCTTTTGTACTTGATAGAAGTAATAAATAGGGTCTGAATTTTCAATAGGTTGATTTGGTTCATTATGCTGGTCATCTATTGTAGGAAGAAGCAGATTACGACCAGCATATAAATCATAAGAGCTTTTAATATCATTTAATTCAATTAAATTTTTCACTGTAGTATTATATTCTTGAGCAATATTCCATAAAATATCACCTGGTTGAACAGTATAATATTCATATTTTTTATTATGATGGTCTTGAGTTTCTTTTGCTGGGATGACAAGTTGACGTCCTACATACATATCATGTGAATTTTTAATATTATTTAATTTTACTAATCTTTTTACAGAAGTACCGTATTTTTGAGCGATATTCCAAAGTATATCACCTGATTTTACAGTATAATAGAAGTAATCTTTAGGAGTTTCATAATTGACATCAATATTAATTACTAATTTTTGTCCTACATAAAGATTAGAAGGATTATTGATATTATTATGATTAATTATTACTTTTATAGGTACTCCTAATTCTTGAGAAATGTTAGTCAGAGTATCACCACTTTGAACCTTATAAATGTTGTTGTTAGCATGTGCTGGGATTACTGATAAACTAATAATTGTTACAAATAGAAATATAATTATTGAAGCTTTCTTCATAATGATTTACCCCTTTCTGGAATATTATTTTAGTTATCATTACAGTATACAAGTCTAACATATGTTGTAGTTTTAAACAATATCAAAAATATTGATTTAAAAGGAAATATATCCAAATAGCTAAATCAGTTGTTCCTTAATCATATAATAATTTTAACTAATAAACTCTAAGGTATTGACAACTTAAAAATAGGTTGATAAAATAAGCTCAGATAATGTATCATATATAAGTATTTAACAATAAATATTATAGTGGATTAATATAATATTTTTTTATTTTCAGTATAAAAATAAATTATTATATATATAAAATATAATTATCACAACAGGAGGAAATAAAATTATGAAAAAAACAAAGGAGACATTAATTAATGAGGCACGACAGGAAGCAGAAGATTATTACAGAAGAGGAGATTATTATTGTTCGGAAGCGGTTTTAACTACAATTAATGAAATGTTAGGGGAAGAAGTTCCATCTGAAATGGTTAAGTTGGCTTCTGGATTCCCTGTAGGAATCGGCAAATCAAAATGTTTATGTGGGGCTATTAGTGGGGGAGTCATGGCTCTAGGATTGAAATACGGTAGAACAGAACCAGGGGCACCAATGCCGAAATCATTTCCAATGAATGCTGCTTTGCATAATTACATTAAGGATAAGTATGGTTCTACTTGTTGTCGTGTGCTTATCAAGGAATTTGATGAATTTAATAGTAATGAAAGAGCAGAGCATTGTATACAAATAACTGGTGAAGTAGCAGCTTGGGTTATGGAACAATTCATTGAAGATGGAGTGGTAGAGTAGATGTATGCAGTGCATTTATCTTCATTAGAGACCTTGGCTGTTGCAACAGCTTTATTACTTCTAGGTTATTACTTAACGAAAAAAGTTAGAGTTTTTAAAATAAATTATATTCCAGCTCCTGTAATAGGTGGGCTATTATGTGCTCTAACTGTATTTGGACTTAAAAGTTTAGAAATAATTAATATAAATTTTGATATATCATTAAAGCCATTATTTTTTGCTGGTTTTTTCGCATCTATTGGGTTTAGAACAACTTCTAATATGTTAAGAAATAATAAAACTAGATTATTATTATTTCTTATTTTTACTGTTATAGTTGCTTTTGCACAAAAGATAATGGCGATATATTTAGCACCTATATTAGAATTAGATTTAATAGAGAGTTTAGCAGAAAGTTTAGCTCATATGGATGGGGGAATGACTAAAAAATTATTCGTACCGGCATTAGCTAAACATGGTATACCGGCTGTTAAAGCTATATTTAAAGGCGTAGTAATCTTATCTCTTACCATTAGTTCTTTAATAGGAGGGCCATTATTTAGATATCTTAAAAGAAAATATAATTTAGGCCAAGGGAAAAAAACTCAAGCACACTCTTTAACACCTCCATTACTTTTAAAGCATATAACAATATATATTATCACTCTAATTTTGGCTACTGGATTATCTAAAATTTTAGGAGGTAAGCTATTTCCTTGGCATGGTTCTGCTTTAATAATAGCATCTGTATGGAGAAACTTAGATGAAAAATTTGAAATTAGTAAATTAAATATGTATTATCTAAATGTGTTGGGAAATATATCTCTTTCACTTTGTTTGATTTTAGTCTTTATGAATATTAACTTTAGTCTTATGCAAGCATTACATTTTAAAATATTAATTTTAACTTTATTTCAGATTTTATTGGTAATAGGCATAGCAGTTATAATTTTTAAAGTTTTAGGAAATAATTTAGTAGCTGCTTTAATTGCTGTAGGTTTGCCAGGTTTTGCATTAGGTTTACCTCCAGCTACTATGTCCACGTTACAATCTATTCAAGAAGATAATGGGCTTGTACCAGAAGCAACTTTTGTTGTACCGGTTGTCGGTGCTTGGTGGATACTATTTATTAATCCATGGGTGTATCAGGTAGTTAGTAAGTTAATATAATCAAAAAATAATAAATAATTATAGTCAAATTTTATCAATGATTCTTGATAATAAGCAGGAATTATCATATTTTAATTTAACTATATGAAATAGAACGTTAGTAACTAAAAAAATTGAAGTATTAGATACTTATCATAAGAAATTTGACAAAATTAAGTAAATAGGCTATAATAGTAATAGTTACTAATACTGATAACTACATAAAAGGTTTTAGATAAAATAAAATCTTTTATTCTAAAAGACTTTATTTTTAGGAAGGGGAGTTATAGTTGATGAAAATCAGAGATATTTACAAGTGTAATATTTGTGGCAATGTTGTAGAGTTAGTACAGGAAGGTGCTCCAGCCTTGGTTTGTTGTGGAGAAGATATGGAAAAGTTAGAAGTTCAAACTGCTGAGGCAGCTACTGAAAAGCATGTGCCGGTTATTAAAGAGATTGATAGTGGTATTGAAGTAATAATAGGAAGCAGTTTGCATCCTATGGAAGAAGACCATCTTATTAGGTTTATTGAAGTGTTGACGGAAGATAGAGTATTACGTGCTGAGTTAGAAACAGGTCAAGAACCTGTTGTTCAATTTGATGTAGATAAAGAAGATATAATTACAGTTAGAGAATTTTGTAATTTACATGGTTTATGGAAGGCGTAAATGTGTAATAGTTTAATTATTAAATGTAATTTAGATTAACTTTAAAAACTATTATAAGTAACTTAAATAATTTAAAATAAGGGGATGATGTTTATGTCAAATTTAAAAGGTACTAAAACAGAAAAGAATTTACTTAAAGCTTTTGCTGGTGAGTCACAAGCACGAAATAGGTATGATTATTTTGCTTCAAAAGCTAAAAAGGAAGGTTATAACCAGGTATCGAATATCTTCAAAGAAACTGCTCGTAATGAAAAAGAGCATGCAAAGAGATTCTTTAAATTTTTAGAAGGTGGAGAGGTTGAAATAACTGCTGCTTATCCTGCTGGAGTAATTGGAACTACAGAAGAAAATTTAAAGGCATCTGCTAATGGAGAAAATGAAGAATATACTGAGCTTTATCCAGAATTTGCTGAGATAGCTGAAGAAGAAGGATTTTCAAAGATTGCAGCAGCTTTCAGAATGATAGCTAAAGCAGAAAAGGCACATGAAGATAGATTTTTAGCATTATTAGAAAATATACAAGAAGGAAAAGCATTTGAAAAAGATGAGAAGATAGCTTGGAAGTGTGGTAATTGTGGTTATGTACATGAAAGTAAATCAGCACCTAAGAAGTGTCCTGCATGTATTCACCCTCAATCTTATTTTGAAGTAAAGGCTAATAATTATTAATTTAGCATTTTACCCCTATGTTACTTTTAAGTAATATAGGGGTTATTTTATTATTAAGGAAATTATGTTTAAATTTAAATTGTGGATAAAGTTATTTTAGTCAACATATTTCTGGAGCGACTCTTAAAAACAGTTTGGAACCATGGAGGGTGGAAAACTGTTTTTTGACAATGAACGGAGCAGGACGCGAAGTGAATGACAAGCGGAAGATATTTGTTGACTTTATTCTTATAACTAAAGATATTTTTGATTTTATAATGGAGGATATTAACTATTACATATAGTAGTAATACAATACAGAAGTTAACTAAGTTTGTTTCACATAATATATTAAAGGATGAGAATATATGGACTTGCCTAAGATTGTTAAGATTAAATTACGAGAATACTTTGGCTATAGCAACTTTCGCAATGGTCAAAAAGAAATCTTAAAACATGTATTTGCAAATGAGAATATATTAGGTATTTTACCGACAGGAAGTGGGAAGTCATTATGTTATCAAATACCTGCTGTCTGTGATGATTTTGGATTGGTTATTGTAATTTCGCCTTTAATATCGTTGATGAAAGATCAAATTGATAGTTTGAGGTCAAAAGGGATTAAAGCAGCTTATATTAATAGTACTTTAAATAGATTTCAGCGGCAACAGATTTTAAATGAAATTTCTTATGGAGAATATGATATTATTTATGTAGCTCCGGAACGTTTTAGGTCAAAGAGGTTTATAAAGGCAGTTAATAAGTTAAAAGTAGGGTTATTAGCAATTGATGAAGCTCATTGTATTTCTAAATGGGGACATAATTTTAGACCAGATTATTCTAAATTAGCCCAAGCTAAAGAAGTGTTAGGTAACCCTCAGGTTTTAGCTGTAACTGCTACTGCTACTTCTGATGTAAGAAGAGATATCATAAACAAATTAGAAATAGAAGATTGTAAAGTTATTATTAAAGGATTTACAAGGAATAATTTGAACTTTGAGGTTAGAGAAGTTAGAGATAAGCAGGAGAAGGCAAAAGAATTATTAACAATATTAAGAAAGGAAGAACTACCAGCTATTATTTATACCGGTACTAGGAATAATGTAGGAGAGTTAATGGAATTATTAAACAATAAATTTTCGGTAATAGGCTATCATGGTGGTATGTCACTTAATTATCGTAAAAAAGCACAAGATTTATTCATGAATGGTGAGCGGGATATAGTAGTTGCTACTAATGCATTTGGAATGGGAGTAGACAAAGAAGATGTTAGACTAGTAGTTCATTATAATTTTCCTGCAAATATAGAAGCTTATTATCAGGAAGCTGGACGGGCTGGGAGAGATAGATTTTCTAGTAAATGTATTTTGTTATATTGTCATCGAGATACTCGTTTAATAAAATTCTTTATTGAAGCTGATTTTCCGGAAAAAAATTTAATTAAAAGAGTATATAAATGGTTAATAGAGTTAGAAAATAATGAGATTAGAGGGGATATATATGATCTAGCTGCTAGAATACCATTTTCTATTAGTAACAGTAGTTTAGAATCAATTCTTAGTCTTTTAATTAAGAATAATTATTTAAAGAAAGTTAGATCATCTGAAAAAAGTGATGTCTATAAATTAATAAATCCGGTTTTACCAGAAGAATTGCAGTTTGATTTTAAAAGGTTAAAAAAATTAAAGAAGAATAAATATAATAAATTAAAAAAGATTCAAGAGTATGCGACTACTGATAAGTGTCATCATCAATTTATTTTAAATTACTTTGGTAATACTGAGGAATTAGAAGAATGTCCAGGTTGTGATAACTGTTTTAATATAGATTTAGACCAGGTTACTATTAGAGAAGAAAAGATTATTTATGGGATTCTTAAGATGATTAATAAATTAGATGGAAAATTTGGCGTTACAACAGTAGCGAAAATTTTAGCTAAATCAAAAGCTAAGAAAATATTAAAAAGAGGATTACATCGGTTAGAAAATTATGGTATGTTAAAGAATTATACTCAAAAGAAAGTAATTGAAGTTATTAATAAATTAATTAAAAAAGATATTTTACAAAAAACAGACCAATTATACCCTACAATTGAACTTGCTCACTCAGGATATAATCTTTTACAAAATCCTTACTCTCTTAATTGGTCATTAAATTTGCCTCAGAAGAAATTTAATGATGTAGAGAAAAAGTTAGATAAGAAAACCTTCAAAGCAAATAATGCTAGAAATGAATTATCAGCTAATAAAGCAGAATATTTAGATAGGTTAAATATAAAGCAGTTAAGACAATTAGCTTTAGATATAGGTAACAAAGGAATAAAGAAAGATTTATTACCTCAATTATATAATCATACAGATTATGAAGTTAGGAGAAGAGCATGTTCAGCGGCTAAAAAATTAGCAGATAAAGAATTAGTAAAGTATATTGCTCCTTGTCTGCAGGCAAAAGAAGCACAAGTTAGACAATATGCTTTAAAAGCAGTTTTAGCTAGTGGATGTAAAGAAATGCTTGAAGTGGTCTATGATGTTTTAGATAAGGAGAGTAAAGATTACAATATAAGGTTATGTAAAGAGATAATAGATGAGTTTAAATGTAAAGATAATTAGTAATTATAAAAATGATATCTATAAAAAGCCTCCTAGAATAGGAGGCTTTTTGCATGCATAATATACATATACAAGTATATTTAGGTAAGAATAATATATGAAAGAGATAGTTGGAAGGAGGTTAGAAATGGACCGAACATTCAAATGGGTTATGATATTAGCATTCTTAGCAATAGGTGGTTTAATTTATGTAAATAACTTTAGAGAAACTCCATCACAACCTAAAGAACCGCCACAACAAACACAGCAAGAAGTCACCAATGGATGTATTTCCTGTCATAGTGACCAAACTGCTATGCGAAAGTCAGGTTATCCAGAATTTTATTTCACTAATGCTATAGTAAGAGAACAGAGTAAAATGCCAGGAGTTAAATGTGAGGATTGTCATTTAGGTGATTCGACGACTACTGATAAGGAGAAAGCACATGATGGTGTTTTGCGTAATATGGTGATTGGAGTTACTGATGAGTTAAAGATGCAGCCTGTAGATGAAGTAGTAGCTTTAAAACCTCGTAAAGATAAGAGAGTCAATAAATTATTACCTCATATAGAAGGTGTAAATGTATTAGGTTTAGAGTATGGTCTTAAAGAAGAGGAACTTTTAACATATGATCCAGATTTAGCTAAAAAGACTTGTGGAAAATGTCATACTAAAGAGTTTGAGGAGTATAATGCTACTCCAATGGCTGCTGCTCGTTTCCAGAGTCTATATACTGATTGGACAGCTGTTGGACCTCATAATTGTCGACCCTGGCTTGTATATAGTGAGCCGCAGAGAGGTTTATTAAAACAACAGCTAGATAAAGGTTTTTCTGAAGTCTATCAATCAGAGAATAATCAAGAACGCCTTAATGACCAGCTAGCATCTAATTTAGATTTAAAAGGATTATCAGCTACTCAACGTGCTTGTAATCGTTGTCATGCTGACTGTAACGGATGCCATTATATGCCGCAAGAAGAGAAAGGTGTACATGTTTTTAGTAAAACCCCTACAGCTATTAGCTGTTATGGTGGAGGCAGAGGGACTATCTGTCATGCAGGGCCAGAAGATAGAAGACGAGGTGCTGGTTATATTAGAGGAGATTATGCTTTTCCAGCTGGTTTACCTACCGATGTGCATAATAGTCTAGGTTTAAATTGTATAGATTGTCATCAAGGTAGTGAGAATAATAAACATAATCCTATTAGAAGAGTAGAACGAGAAGAGACTTGTGCTAATTGTCATCAAGATAAGTTTAAAAAATTACAGAATTCTACACATAAGAATTTAGTCTGTGAATCATGTCATATTCAAAAATTAGGTGGATATCAAGCTACAGTAATAGCAGCCGGCAAGACAGCGGGATTATCCTTTCCATTGACTAAACATAAACAATATTATGGTACAACTGAACGACCAATTTTAATCAAAGACCAAGAGGGGCAATGGATTCCGGTTAAACCAACACCTCATGTAGTTAATAATGTTTCTAAAGAATTTAAGTCTTCAAATAAGGTTTCATTTAGAAATATTAAGAATTATAGACCAAACTCTCATGATGCTTATTATACTATTGGCACTGTTACTGCTCCGAATGGCAGTAAATCATTATTATGGTTTCAGATGGACAAGATGTCACATGCTATTGGACCAGGTCGTTCTTGTCAAGATTGTCATGCTACAGCTCAGCAAAAATATAAGTCTCAATGGACCTATACTGGACAAGTACCAACAGAAAAAGTTAGTGGTAGTCATTGGGTAGTAGCAGATAAACAGGGTTTAAGGATAGAAGATATCCAAGTGGAAGAAGATTTTACATTAGGTAAAGGATATGAATTAGAAGATTTTGCTTACTGGGTTTATGAAGATGATTTTAAAGCTAATGGAGATTTTGCATTACCTAAGCTTAATACAACTTCTTTTGAAGGAAATCCTCATCAAGTAAAGTAGCCAATTATTAAAAAATATAATTAAAGTAATACAGATTAAGATCTCCTATTATCACTTAGGAGGTCTTAATTAAAATTAAAATAATGCTATTAAGTTTAAAAAGGATAGTAAATTAAAAGTTGAAGTTGCTTTCTTATATGATGAAGTTTTTTACCGATTTTAAGGTTAATTTTTGCCATGGAATACCTCCTGTTTGAATTCTTGTGCACTATAACATATTTTGATATAATATAAAGCATGGATTATATTGCACATGTATACATCATATTGTAACAGTAAGAAGGGAGTAAGGTCAATGGCAGCTAAGAATCTATCATTTAAAGCAGGAGTTAAAGCAGGAGTACCTATTGCTTTAGGATATATACCTATAGCAATTACTTTCGGTTTAGTGGCAAAATCAACTGGGGTACCAGATTATATTAGCATTATGATGTCACTATTAGTATTTGCTGGAGCAAGTCAATTTGTAGCAGTTAATTTACTAGCATTAAGTACAGGACACTGGCAAATCATAGTTACTACTTTGATTGTTAATTTAAGACACTTTCTAATGTCAGCATCAATGGCGCAAAGAATTAAAAAGAATACTCCTAAAGGATTAAGAGCATTATTAGCATTTGGAATTACTGATGAAACATTTTCCATAGCATCGTTACGACCTGAAAATGAATTGAGTTTTCATTTTGTATTAGGATTAAACTTAGTTAGTTATAGTAGTTGGGTTTTAGGAACTGCCGGAGGAGTCTTCTTAGGTATGGGATTACCACAAACACTTCAAACTAGCATGGGAATTGCTCTTTATGCTATGTTCATTGGGATATTAGTTCCTAATTTAAAGAAATCTTATGCAATCTTAATTGTATCTTTGATTACAGTAGTAATTAATACTTTTTTAAGTTGGACTTCATTTTTTAGCAGTATTTCAACAGGATGGAGAGTAGTAATCACAACTATATTAGCATCGGCACTTGGAAGCTATTTCTTTCCTAAGGAGGCGGTTTAGTAATGGAAAATTTAATAGTTTTAATAATTGGTATGGCTGTGGTTACTTATGTCCCTCGGATGTTACCTATTGTTTTATTACAAGATATGGAGTTACCTAATTCTTTGCGGAGATTTTTAGAGTTTATTCCGTTTGCAGCCATAGGTGCATTGATTTTTCCGGGAATTTTATCATCTACTGGAAGTAAAGAATCAGCAATTATTGGTGGAATAGTTGCAATCAGTTTAGCTATTTTTGAAATCAATTTATTATTAATAGTAGTTAGTAGTATTTTTGGAGTCTTTTTCTGGGAAATAACATTTTGATTATTCAATTATTTAGATAAAAATGCAGGAATTTACTGTTAGAGTATATAAATAAAGTAATATGGAAAATATTACTAAAATATAATATTGTTTTTAAAAGATTATATTAATCCTCGAAAATGGCACATCTATTGAAAGATAGGGTCGCAAAGAGTTAAATCTAAGGCAAGATCTTTGATTTTGTTATGATTGTTAACTTGTCGAAGGGAATAGGTTCTAAAGATGTTAAGATTATTTTAGAAGTATTAAGCCTTATTTCTCTTAGATATGCTAAAAGAGGAATAAGGTTTATTCTATTTATAAAAAAAGGAGGTGAATTTATGAAAGGTGTTTTCAATAAAATACAAGCTAGTATTAAGAATAAATTAATAATATTATTTTTAATACTATTATCAATAGCTATAATTACTATAAGTTATTTAGAATTAAAAACAACAAAAGAAATAATAAAACATAATTTTATTAAAAAGACTATTCATGAAATTGAACAAGCTGATAATATGATTAACCTATATCTTCAAACTTTAAAAGAAGACTGTAAGATGTTAGCAACAAATCCTATTATTCAGAATCTTAACCAGCAAACTTCTACTTCTTATGTGAATAAATCAACAAATCAGGCATTACAAAGGATTAGTCCCAATCCAAAGCTTCATAGACTATTTAAAAATTTCATTGAATCACATTCTAAGTTATCATATGTATATATTACAACTAAAAATGGAAGTTATATACAGTGGCCTAAAAAAGTAAATGTAAATAATTATAATCCCAAAACAAAGCCTTTTTATAAAAAAGCTATAAAGAATAAAGAAGATGTAATCATAACAGATCCTTACTATCAGTCTTTCAACAAATCATTTAATATTAGTTTAGCTACAACAATTGATAATGATCATGGAAAAACTATAGGAGTTCAAGGGATGGATATTAAACTAGATAGTTTAGTAAGGATAGTAGAGGATATTAAAATTAAGGACACAGGATATATAATTCTAGCTACTGATGAAGGAATTATTTTAGCAAATCCTAAAAGACCAGAATTAAACTTTCAGGATATCAGCAGCCTTGAAATTGAAGAATTAAATAATATAAAGGAAATGCAAAAAGCCAATTTTGAAACAGTTATGAATAATAAGGGGTATTTTATCAGTCTATATACTTCTCCTCAGACTAATTTAAAATTTATATCAATAATTGAAAAGGCTGAGTTGATGAAAATTTCAAATCAAATATCCAAAGTAATATTTTGGATAATACTTATAGTTGTAATTGCTATTATAATACTTAATATAATTTTAACTAATAAATGCTTACAACCTTTAACTATAGTTACTAATTTTGCTCAGAATATTTCTAATAATTTTAGTGATGATAAGTTGAGTATTTCATCATTAGAAGTAAATTCTAATGATGAAATAGGAGAATTAGCAATAGCTCTTAATAAGATGCAAGATAGATTATATAATAGGGTAACCAGATTGAATGAAACAAATGAAAAGTTATATAAAAAAAAGAAAGAGTTACAAAAATATTTTGATATTTCAGAGGTCATATTTTTAGTTTTAAATCAAGATAAAGAAGTAACTTTAATTAATAAAAAAGGATGTGAAATCCTAGGATATTCTCAAGAAGAAATTATAGGTAAAGATTGGTTTAATAATTTTGTTAAAAAAGGAGATTTAAAATTAAGATCACTATTTACTGAAATGATAAATGAAAATCCAGAGGCCATTAAATGTTGTGAAAGTGAAATCATAACTAACGAAGGTGAATTCCGAAAAATAAGTTGGCATAATACGATTTTAAGAGATAAGAATGGTGGTTTTCAAGAAATGGTTAGTTCAGGTATAGATATTACTGAAAAAGAATTATTAAAGGCGGAACTTAAAAGTAAAGAATTGAAGACTGAATTTTTTGCTAGTTTATCACATGAATTAAAAACACCGTTAAACATTATATTTTCTGCCTTAAAGATGTTGGACTTATATTTGAATAAAAAGGCAGATTTAGAAGAAAGTAAACAGATTAATAGATATTTAAATATGATTAATCAAAATGGTTATAGAGTTTTAAGATTAGTAAATAATTTAATAGATATTAATAAAATAAATAATAATTCATTTGAATTAGATTTGCAGGATTATGATATAGTAGAGGTTATTAAAGAGATAGTCGATTCAGTTAAAGATTATATAGAGAATAAAGATAGGGTATTACATTTTAATATAGATGTTAATAAAAGAGTAATAGCTTGTGACCCATTTAATATTGAAAGAATCATGTTAAACCTCTTATCTAATGCTGTTAAATTTACAGATGAAGATGATATAATATCAGTTAATATCAAAGAGCAAGAAGAAAATATTATGATTTCAGTTAAAGATACAGGGGTAGGCATTCCAGAAGCAAAGCAAGACGTAATATTTAAAAGATATGGACAAGCAGATAAATCGCTTATAAGGAATAGTGAAGGAAGTGGAATTGGATTATCTATTGTTAAATTACTTGTAGAAATGCATGATGGTGGGATTAGAGTAGAGAGTGAATATGGAAAAGGAAGTGAATTCATTGTAAAACTACCAGTTAAAAGAATATCAGAAGAGAAATTAAAAGAGGATTATAGGTATGCGAGTCAAAGTCTTGATAGTAGAATAGGTATAGAATTCTGTGATGTAAGTAGATAAAGAATTATAAAAAGCTACCATTTTGGTGTTTTTTTACTTAATTTGCAGGTAAATGTTAAAAGATGAAGAATAGAATAATTAAAAGGGATGCTAATAGCAAGGAGGAATGAATATATCATATGGATGCTAAAAATCAACAAGAGGTTATAAAGAGGGCGATAAAAGAGAGAAGTGTTAGAGGAAGTCTAGAATGTGAAGTAGCTCAAGAGATTGCTTCAGAATTAGAAGTAGAACCAATGAAAGTTGGAGAAGTAGCTAAAGGCTTAAATCTTACATTAAAGAACTGCAAAGGTAAGTGTTAATTTTAGTTATTAATGGAATTTATATAACATAATTTATTTATATTTTTCTGGACATAAGAGCTATTCTATGTTACAATATTTTATGGAATGGTCAATAGTTTTCTAGAAATATTGGCGAAAAATATGATCTTTAAATTTTATGGAGGGATTTTTAGTGACATTAACTGGAACAGTAAAGTGGTTTGATGCTAAGAAAGGATATGGATTTATTGAGAGCGAAGAAGGAGACGATATTTTTGTACACTTCTCTGCAATCGAAGAAGAAGGATTCAAAGCTTTAGAAGATGGACAAGAAGTAGAATTTGGAATCGTTGAGGGAGAAAAAGGTCCTCAAGCTGAAAACGTAACTAAATTATAATCTATAAATTGGTTAGTGAACTTCTTGAAAGAATAAATTGAATCCAAAGCCTAGGCAGATATCTGCCTAGGCTTTTTTTATTCTTAATAAAAATAGAGATTTAAGAATAAAAAAAATTAAATCGCAAAAAGTATATACAGTAGGAATTAAAATTAAAAAAAGTGGAGGTGGTGAAATGAAAAAAAAGAAGGTTATAGTAATTTTGATTTTTTTCTTAGTCATAGGTGGATGGTTACTAACTACTCAATTACGAAATCAAATAAAACCTACTCAGAATAGACAAGCACCAGACTTTTGGAGTTTAGCTCCTGATACTAGATTAATGGCAAGAACTATTTCTGCTGAAGCTAGAGGAGAACTGTATCAAGGTCAAGTGGCAGTAGGAGCTGTAATCATGAATCGCGTTCAAGATTCCAGGTTTCCAAATACAGTAGCAGGGGTGATATATCAACCATGGGCTTTTACAGCTGTTGCTTACGGTCAAATTTGGAATCATACTCCTAATAGTACAACAGTTAGAGCTACTATGGATGCAATGTCTGGATGGGATCCTAGTTATGGAGCGGTATATTATTATAACCCAGTAAAAGTAACATCTAATTGGATTTTCTCTAGAGACACAATTAGAACTCTTGGTAAGCACGTTTTTGCTCGTTAAGGAAGGAGGGATATTTTTGAAACGTAACTTTCTCATTTTATTTCTAGTTATAACTTTATCAGTAGTAGGGTATTGGGGATTCAAAACTAACCGAATCTTAGCCCAATGGGAATTGCAAGCTGAGAATCAATATAGAAATGCTTTTCAAGAATTAAATACTCATCTTAATTCTTTAGAAGGCGAATTAGCTACTGCTTTAGTAACTAAATCTAATGAACGTAGATTGGTTAAGTTAAATAATATCTGGCGAGATGCTTTTGCTGCTCAAGAAGATTTAGGAGAGTTACCGATTGCAGGTGCATCTTTAGTTGAACTTAAGAATCTATTAGCTAAGTTAGAGACTTATACATATAGGTTATCTCAAGAAAATATAAATCAGAACTTATCTAGCAAGGATTGGGATACTCTTAATCAATTACATAAGCAGGTTAAAGTAACAGCTACTGATTTAGAAAATGTTCACAACAAAATTGAAAAAGAAAAATTTAGATGGTCAAAGCAAAGACATATAATCTTAGAAGAAAAAGATTTAGATAGTAACTCAATCTTAAGTAGTCTACAAATTTTAGATAAGAAGTTAAATCTAACTCAAGGTGACTTAAAACTAACACAAAAGTCAGTTGATGACTTTTTATTGCAGTTAGGAAAAGTAAAAGAAGAAAAAATTGAGGATAATGAAGCCATAGATATAGCTCAAAACTTTTTGGGGGCTAGAAGTAGAAATTTTAACTTTAAATTAGCTGAAAATCAAGTTGAAAGCAAGAATATAATTACTGTAGCTGCTGATTCAGGAGATCTAAATAAACATCAAATTATTTTTGATATTAGTAGAATTCAAGGCGAAGTAATTTGGTTTTTAGAAAATAGAGATTATGATGATCCAGAGATAGATTCTAATCAAGTTAAAAAGTTTGCCCAAGACTTTGTTAACCAAAATAATTATGATGATTTAGTAATTACAGGAGTTGATATGACGAGAGATATTGGTACAGTGAATTTAGTTCCAAAGATGAAAAATGTATTAATCTATCCACAAGAAGTTAGAGTAAAGGTCGCTTTAGATAATGG
Source organism: Selenihalanaerobacter shriftii (assembly GCF_900167185.1). NCBI lineage: Bacteria > Bacillati > Bacillota > Clostridia > Halanaerobiales > Halobacteroidaceae > Selenihalanaerobacter > Selenihalanaerobacter shriftii. The sequence continues at coordinate 10,951 of NZ_FUWM01000021.1, read as the reverse complement.
CGATATTATAGGGTTTAATGGACGTCAGCTTTTATCTAATAGAAATATAGCTATTAATTTAAAACCTGAATTAAGTTTAGAAGAAGCTAAAAAGAGGGTTAATCAACGCCTAGACTTAAAGAAAAATAATTTAGTAGTAATTAGAAATGACAGAGGAAAAAATGTATTAAGCTATGAATTTATTGGTCAACTTAAGAAGGATCAATATAAAATATATATCAATGCTGAGACCGGTAGAGAAGAAAAAGTAATCAAATTTTCTTAAAACTTGACAAAAATCGTCAAAAGTTTTATAATAAAGATAACAAAATAATAATTTACTCTTCATCTAGTGTGTTACTGATGAGCAGGCATTAACTAGGAAGGGGTACTATATATCTTTGAAGTGGTCTAACTTTGGAGATAGCCAGTACCCTTTCCTAGTTTTTTTATTTGCACCTACTTTTTCCATGTTAAATTTAAATGTTAATTAGTTTATTTTATCTAATTCGGGAAACATAGAATTATAGAGAATAATATAGGAGGCAGAATAGATGTTAAGCTCTGATCAGAGTTCAAATCCTAATTACCGAATTGAGAAAATTCTAAATAATAATGTAATACTAGCTAGTATTAATAGTGAAGAAGAGATAATAGTAATTGGAAAGGGATTAGGCTTTAATAGTTCAATAGGTGATGTAATATCAGCAGATGATTCTAGGATTAATAAGACTTTTATAGCCATAGATGAAGAGAATAAGAATAAATATCAAAAACTAGTGGAAACTGTTGATGAAGAGGTAATAGGTGTAACTGAAGATATTATAGTCATGGCTAGTGAAAAATTAGATAATGAATTAGATGAACATATTCATATCGCTTTAGCAGATCATATTCAATTTGCTCTTAAACGTTTAAATGAGGGTTTGAAGATTTCAAATCCTTTTCAGACTGAAATTCAAACATTATATACCAAAGAGTATAGTGTAGCCAAAGAGGCAGCTGCCTTAATTGAAAAAAGATTAGAAATTAAATTACCTATAGAAGAAGTGAGTTTTATAACTTTACATTTACATGCAGCTAGAAATAATCTTGGTGTTTCTAAAACTGTTAAGCATACTTCTTTAATTAAAGAAATGGTAGATATAATTGAACAGGAATTGGCTATTAATTTGACTAAGGAGAGTTTAAATTATGCTCGATTAATTACTCATTTAAGGTTTGGTTTAAGAAGGATTGAAGAAGGAGAACCAAATCATAATCCTATTTTAGATAAAATTAAAAAGGACTTTATTTCATCATATAGATTGGCAGAGCAGTTAGCTTTAATGATTAAAGAAAGATTAAATCTAGATGTATCAGATGATGAAATAGGTTACATTGCTTTACATTTACAAAGATTAAAGAAGAATGTTGAATATAATTAAAACTAAAGGAGGAAATTAATGATGAAGAGTTTATTTAGGTATTTACAAAAGGTTGGAAAATCATTAATGTTACCTGTTTCTGTTCTACCAGCAGCTGGAATTTTAGTAGCCATTGGGCGGGTAATTTCTGAAAATCCAGGTCTATTAGGTGGAGTTGGACAAGTAATGTTTTCTGGTGGAATATCTATCTTTGAGAATTTACCGCTTATATTTGCTATAGGAGTTGCTATTGGATTTGCTGGTGAGGCTGTAGCTGGACTAGCTGCTGGAGTAGGATATTCAGTTTTAGCTAAAGTAATTGGAGTTATGGGAACTGATATTATAGATATTGCTTCTAAGACTGGTGGAAATATTGAAGAGATAAATACAGGTGTATTTGGGGGAATTATTATTGGATTTGTAGCAGCTGAATTGTATAAACGTTATCATCAGACTAAGCTACCTCCATATTTAGGTTTCTTTGCTGGTAAACGGTTGGTACCAATCTTAACTTCATTTGCCGCTTTTATAGTTGGTATATTATTAGCATTTATTTGGCCGCCGATTCAAATCCAGATTAACAATTTTGCTCGCTGGGCAATTCAATCTCCATTAGGACCGGCTTTATATGCAGCAGGTAAAAGAGCTTTAATTCCTGTTGGCTTGCATCATGTATATTATCCACCATTTTTATATGAATTTGGTCGTTTTGTAACAGAATCTGGTGAAGTATTAAGAGGAGAAGCTGCTAGATATTTTGCTGGTGATCCAACTGCTGGAAAGTTTATGGCTGCTGAATATCCAATAATGTTATTTGGTCTACCAGCTGCATGTTTAGCTATGTTTTTACGAGCTAAACCAGACAAAAGAAAAGCAGTGGCAGGAATCATGTCTACAGCTGCTATAACTTCATTCTTAACAGGTATTACAGAACCGATTGAATTTTCATTTATCTTTGTAGCACCGGCTCTTTATGTATTTCATGTAATAGGTGCATTTCTTGCTGGGTTATTGACTAACTTTTTTGGAATTCGTTTAGGATATACATTTTCTGCTAGTTTTATTGATTATATTTTAGGGATCAGTAATGCAGGTAACCCGTGGAAGTTTTGGCTAATAGTTGGTCCTATTATTGGAGTACTATATTTTGTAGTATTTTACTTTGGTATTAAGTGGTTTAATTTTGAAACTCCAGGTCGGGGAAGTTCAGGACAAGCTGATGATGCTCTAGAAGGGGTTATGTCTAACCCTGGAGAAGAAAAGGAAGATAGTAAGGCGGCATCTGTATTAGAAGCATTAGGTGGCGCAGAGAATATTGAAGATATAGATGCATGTATTACTAGATTAAGGACTAATTTAGTAGATGGTGACAAAGTTGATCAAGATAGGTTAAAACAATTAGGTGCCTCTGGAGTAATGGATGCCGGTGGTGGTAATGTGCAAGTTGTATTTGGTCCAGAGTCAGATGCGCTAAAAGACGAAATTAAGAAATTATTAGATTAGTAATCAGTGTCAGTGTGAGTTGTCAGTATTTATATTAAATTAAACTGACAACCGACACTGACTACTGACAACTACACAAGGAGGAGCTTGTATGTTTAATATCTTTAAGAAGGAAAAGAAGTCAATGCCTATAATCAAATCACCGTTGACAGGAAGAATAATAGATTTAGAAGAAGTACCTGATCAAGTCTTTGCTAATCGGGTAGTTGGTGATGGAATAGCAATAGAACCGACTGATAATATATTATATTCTCCGGTTGAAGGAGAAATCAAACAGCTTTTTCCAACCATGCATGCTGTTGGAATTGAAACAAAAGAAGGATTAGAAGTATTACTCCATATCGGTATTAATACAGTTGAGTTAGATGGAGAAGGATTTAGCAAATTTGTTTCTCAAGGTGATCAAATAAAAGAAGGGACTAAATTGATTGAGTTTGATTTAGATTATATAGAGAAAAATGCAACATCTACAGTAACACCAATTTTAATTACTAATTTAGAAGATAGTCAAGAAATTGAGCTAATTGCAGATTCAGAGGTTGAAGTAAGTACAGAATTATTCAAAGTAATTGAGACTTAAAATGACCGATTTTAAAGGAGGTTTCATAAATGTTAGAAAAACAAATTACTGTAAAGAATGAAACAGGTATTCATGCTAGACCAGCATCATTATTAGTACAGACTGCTAATGAATTTAATGCAGATATTAAATTAGTAAAGGACGGCCAAGAGGTTAATGCTAAAAGCATTATGGGGGTTATGAGTTTAGGAGTTAATAGTAATACTCAAATAACTATTAAAGCAGATGGCGATGATTCTAAAGAGGCTGTAGATGCAATAATAGATCTAATTGAAAATAACTTTAATGAAGAATAAAAAGGAGGAATACTATGTTTGCTGGAATTGCAGCTTCCCCAGGAATTGCAATCGGTAAAGTGTTAAAACTTCAAGAGGTTGATTTAACATATGATAAAATAGAAATTAATAAAGAAGAAGTAGAGAATGAAAAAGATAGATTTCATCAAACTATAAAAGAGACTAAAGAGCAATTGCAAGCTATTAAAGATAGGGCAGAGCGGGAATTAGGTGCAGATAAAGCAGAAATATTTCAAGCTCATCTTCTAGTTTTAGAGGATCCTGAGTTGATTAATAGAGTTGAAAATAAGATTGAAGAAGAATTACAGAGTGCGGAAGCTAGTTTAGAAGCAGTTGTTCAAATGTTTGTTACTACTTTTTCTAATTTAGAAGATGAATATATGCAGGAAAGAGCAGCAGATATTCAAGATGTAGGAACCAGAATTTTAAAAAACTTATTAGGAATAGAGATTAAATCATTGGCTGAAATAGATGAACCTGTTATTTTAATGGCTAGAGATTTAACGCCTTCCGATACGGCACAAATAGATAAAGGAAAAGTTTTAGGTTTTGCAACTGAAGCAGGCGGAAGGACTTCTCATACTGCCATTATGGCCAGATCTTTAGAAATACCATCTGTAGTAGGTTTAGGTGATATTTTAGCAAAGACTAAAAAAGGTGATAAAGTCATTGTTGATGCGTTAAATGGAAAGTTAATTATTAATCCTACTTCAAAAGAATTGGCTAAATATGAGGCGAAGAAAGAAGAATATGCAAAAAGAAAAGAAGAATTAGCTGAGCTAAAAAATCTACCTGCTGAAACTAAAGACGGTCATCGAGTAGAAGTGGCAGCCAATATTGGAACTCCTAAAGATGTTCCTGGTGTATTAAGGAATGGTGGTGAAGGTATTGGTTTATATCGAACAGAGTTCTTATATATGGATAGAAAGTCCTTGCCAACTGAAGAAGAGCAATTTAATGCCTATAAAGAAATATCTAAAAAATTAGAAAATAGACCGGTAATTATTCGGACTTTGGATATTGGTGGGGATAAAGAATTATCATATTTAGACTTACCAGAGGAAATGAATCCATTTTTAGGATATAGAGCTATTAGAATCTGTTTAGATAGACCTGATATCTTTAAAACTCAATTAAGAGCTATTTTAAGAGCGTCAGCATATGGTAATATTAAAATTATGTACCCAATGATCTCTTCAATAGAGGAACTAAGAGCTGCTAATGCAGTTCTAGAAGAAGTGAAAACTGATTTAAAAGAAGAGGAAGTAGAATTTGATGAAGAACTTGAAGTGGGTATGATGATGGAAGTACCAGCAGCAGCTATGACTGCTGATATTTTAGCTAAAGAGGCTGATTTCTTTAGTATAGGGACTAATGATTTAATTCAATATACTACAGCGGTTGATAGAATGAATGAAAATATTTCTAAGTTATATAAACCATTCCACCCGGCAATTCTACGCTTAATAAAACGGATTATAGATGCAGCACATAAAGAGAATAAGTGGGTAGGAATGTGTGGAGAGATGGCTGGTGATGCAAGATTAGCACCTGTTTTATTAGGTTTTGGACTAGATGAATTCAGTATGAGTGCTATATCTATTCCAGAAGTAAAAGAGATTATTAGATCATTGACTTTGACTCAAACTGAAGAAATAGCAGATGATGTTTTGCAGTTAGAAACAGCTGCAGAAATTATAGAATATTTAGATGATAAATTAGAATAATTAAAAAACATATATGAGAGAAAAAAAGAAATAAGGTTAGGATTAAAGAGTAAGATTCAGCTAATCAACTTTAATCAGCTTGCTGTGCTTTTGACTATTTGCTACTTATTATATATACTTATTTGTGTCGAGAGAGAAAAAGAATTAAATCATTAAAGCACAGCAAGCATGGTGGCATAGCCAAGTTGGTAAGGCAGAGGACTGCAAATCCTTTATCCCCGGTTCGAGTCCGGGTGCCACCTCCAAAAAATATCTTTAAAAATATTTTCAAATATCTTGCCGGGGTGGCGGAATTGGCAGACGCATCGGACTTAAAATCCGATGGGCCTTTAGTGCCCGTGTGGGTTCGAGTCCCACCCCCGGCACCATTTTGTATATAAGTACTTTTTTATATGCGGACATAGCTCAGGGGGAGAGCGCTACGTTGACATCGTAGAGGCCGATGGTTCGATCCCATCTGTCCGCACCATTTAAAAATTATATCATCTAAAATGCTAGAGCCTTTGAAGGCTCTTTTTTTATTTATATAACTAATAATTTTCAAATGAAATTAGAAAATACAGTAAAGTAGAATGATAATAAATTCAGAAAAGTGTGATTAGTTACACAGATTACCAATTAAATATCTGTTAAGATTTAATTAAGTTACATATGAAAAAGGGGGAAACAATACCATTTAATAATAAAAACCCCTGAAACGTCCCCTTTTTATCACCTCTTGTATTGTTTCCTCCATAATTATATATATTTATAATTTAGCCTTTTGAGGAAGATTAGAGCATACTTATGTTTTGGTCTTCCTCAAAAAAATTCAAATCAAAAAAAATATTTTTTTGATTTGAATTTTTTTAATCTAATATTATATCGATAAATTTAAGTATATCATTTTTCAAAAGTGATATAATACAAAAAAGGAAATGTAAGAATTATTGAGGTGATAAAATAGATGTTAAAATTTAATTGGAAGTTATTAGTTATATTAATGCTAGCCTTTAGTCTAGTATTTGCTTTAATAGGTTGTAGTCAACAAAAATCTAAAAATCAATCTCAATCTAATAAAAATCAAGAGAAGTCCGTACCGAACAGTTTAATTGCAGTTGATGATAAATTAAAAGAATTAATTGATCAATTAAGAGTAATTAGACAGATGAAAGAAAAGAAAAAAGAATTAAAAACAGATTCGAAAGAAGGTTCAAAAAAAGAAGAAGCTAATTCAGAAGATCAAAAGTTAGGTGAAAAATTTAAATCTATTACTAATAAAGACTTTAAGAAAGAATGGTCTAAAGCTGAGGAACTTGTACGACAAGTAAATAAACAATGGAATAATTATGAAGTTACTGCTCAAAAAGATAATGCAGATCAATTAGTAATTAGGCAATTTAAAGATAATCTTAATAAATCTATTGAGGCAGTTAAAGACAATAATACACAAAAATCACTAGTAAATTCTAATAAATTAAATTTAGACTTAGTACCATTCTTTAAATTATATAAAACTAAAAAACCTGTTGAATTACGAGAACTACAGTTTTATGGTCAAGAGATATTATTTTTGAAAGATAAATGGAATAAGAAAAAAGAGGATATAAATAAAAGTAAAGAAGTACTTCCTCGTTTAAAGAGTAAAATTAAAAAAAAGAAAATATCTCAAGATAAATTTAGTAAATTAAAAAATTCTATTTTAGATTTAGAGGAAGTAATACAACAAAAAAAAGATAAATTAGTCGATGTTAAAGCTAGGGTTATGTTAGACAATATTAAAGGTTTTAAGCAATAATTTTAAATGGCAGATATATTTTCATCGCTTTCATTTTAATCACTGTATACTACTTTAGCTCGAGACATATAATAGTGATACATGAGAAAGGGGTGAAAGTTAGATGCGCAATATTTCTATTGTGACTGCATTTTGTGCTGACCAAATTAGAGATAGATTGAGCTTTGAAAAAAGATTCTTAGTTGAAGAGGGTATTAATGTTAATATTGATGAAAGAGAACAGGGGGATTTAACCTTCTTTAAGTGTAATATAAATAATATAGATGAGTTCATGTCAAATGAAGATATTTCTCGGCTAAATTTTGAAGAATTATTTAAAGATTATATTATAAGTGCGCTTGCTGATATAATTGTTAATGATTTAGAAGTAATATTGATTGACCAAATTATTAATAATCAGTGTCAAGATTATGCTCAAGATGAACAAAAGTTCATCTATAAATTGGCTTTAGATAAATTGAATCTATTGAAAGAGAAAGAAGATGAAACATTTCTTTCTCAAATGAATAAGAAGAATAGAATTAAGTTAGAATTAAGTCATTATTTAGATATAAATGATAAAATTATTCTAGAAGGTTTTATTAGGTTTAGATTAAAAGACTACTTTAAAGAGTTAGTAGTTGCTGTAGAGTGTGCTAAAGATGACTTTATGATGGAAAAAGAATATGAAGAATTTATAAACTTATTACGATATTTTGTAGACATTCAAGAACCACAGGTAAAACTAGTCCATGTAGTTAAAGATTCAAAGTCAGGTTATAAGCTATTAGATGATTCTCATGAGATAATTCAAAATGAATATTTACAAGGCTTTGTGTTAGAAATGGTAGATGATGAACTTCATTATGAAGATTTATTGATTAGTGCTTTAATTACAGTAGCTCCAAAGAAGATTAAGTTACATTTAAAAGAAGATAGTGATGTAGTAGAAACAGTAAAAAATGTGTTTAATGATAAAGTAGTGACATGTCAAGGCTGTGAGTATTGTAATAAGGCTTCTGTTAATAAAGTTTTAGAGAGTGAAAGGTAAAATTAAGTAAATAAAACTTGACAGATATTGAATTAAAAGTTATAATGATTTTAAATGAAATATTATTAAAGACTATGAAGAGGACGAGTAGGTTAAGAATTATTTTTATAGAGAATGAAAGCCATCGGTTGGAAGCTTTCTAAAATAATTTAACTGAAAACCACCTCTGAGTTGGTTCCAGAAAGTTATGCGAGTATGGTAACCCGGAAAATATAATTTCGTTATTTAAAAGGAGATTATCTAATTAGTAAAATTTTTAAGCAATTTATTAATAAATTAGATAAACTAGAGTGGAATCGCGAATAATACCTTTCGTCTCTAAATTAGAGATGAAAGGTTTTTTTATTTTATAAAATAAATTTCTAAAGGAGAGATGATGAAATGAGTGAAGTAAATGTAACTTTACCTGATGGTTCAGTTTTGAATTTCCCAGCAGGAACTACTGTTAAAGAAGTTGCGTTTGATATTGGTCCTAGACTAGGCAAAGCTTCAGTTGCAGGAGTAATTAATGGAGATAAGGTTGATTTAGACTATCCAATTAAAGATGATGTAGACTTAGAGATAATTACGATTGATTCTGAGGAAGGGCTAGAAATTTATCGACATAGTATTGCTCATATTATGGCACAAGCTGTAAAGCGTGTGTTTGGTAAAGATGATGTAGAATTGGCTATAGGGCCGGCTATTGATGATGGTTTTTATTATGATTTTGATTTAGATGAAAATCTTTCTGACAATGACATAGAGAAGATAGAAGAAGAGATGAATAAGATTATCAAAGATGATTTAGAATTTAAAAGAATTGAATTAAGTAAAGAAGAAGCGATTGAAAAGATGAAAGAGATGGAAGAAGATTATAAAGTAGAAATGTTAGAAGAATTTAAAGATGATAAGATGACATTTTATCGGCAAGGTGATTTTGTAGATCTTTGTCGCGGACCGCACTTGCCTTCTACTGGTAAAGTTAAAGCATTTAAATTATTAAATGTAGCCGGTGCTTATTGGCGTGGAGATGAGAATAATAAGATGTTACAAAGAATATATGGTACTGCTTTTCCTAAGAAGTCAGAATTAGAAGAGCACTTGCATAGGTTAGAAGAGGCTAAAAAGCGTGACCATCGTAAACTAGGAAAAGAACTAGATTTATTTAGTTTACAAGAAGAAGGTCCAGGGTTTCCATTCTTCCATCCAAAAGGAATGGTTATTTGGAATCAATTAGAAAATTTCTGGAAAGAAGAACATAGCAAAAGAGGCTACCAACAGATTAAGACTCCTATTATCTTAAACCAACAGTTATGGAAACAGTCAGGACATTGGGATCATTATCAAGAGAATATGTACTTTACTGAAATAGATGAAGATGATTATGCAGTAAAGCCAATGAATTGCCCAGGGTCTGTATTAGTATATAAGAATCAGATGCATAGTTATCGTGACTTTCCAATTAGAATGGGTGAATTAGGATTAGTACATCGTCATGAAAGATCTGGTACTTTACATGGATTAATGAGAGTAAGGTCTTTTACTCAAGACGATGCCCATATATTTATGTTACCATCGCAAATTAAAGATGAATTAACAGAAGTTATTGATTTAATCGATTACTTCTATAATGTCTTTGGGTTTAAGTATCATGTAGAGTTAAGTACTAAACCAGAAAAGGCTATGGGTTCTGATGAATTATGGGAAGAGGCAACTGATGCTTTAAAAGATGCTATTGTAGCTAATGATTTAGATTATACAATTAATGAAGGAGACGGTGCATTTTATGGACCGAAGATAGATTTTCATCTTGAAGATTGTTTAGGTCGTACTTGGCAGTGTGGAACTATTCAGTTAGATTTCCAAATGCCAGAACGTTTTGATTTAACATATGTTGGTGAAGATGGAGAGGAACATAGACCTGTTATGATTCATCGAGTAGTATTTGGAAGCTTAGAAAGATTCATTGGAATTCTAATTGAACATTTTGGAGGTGCATTCCCTAATTGGTTAGCTCCAATCCAAACTGAAATTATTCCAATTACAGATGACCATTTAGATTATGCTTATGAAGTAAAAGAAGAGCTAGCTGAAGCAGGAATCAGAGTAGAGGTGGATGCGAGACAAGAAAAAGTAGGATATAAGATTAGACAAGCACAAGTTCAACAGATTCCGTATATGTTAATAGTAGGGGATAATGAAGTGGAAGCAAAGACAGTTTCAGTTCGTGAACGGCGTGAAGGTGATTTAGGAGAAGATAAAGTTAATGACTTTAAAGAGAAGATCTTAAAAGAAATAGAAAATAAATCTTAGCTAGTAAAAAAATGGTGCATTGTATAATTAAATGCACGGGCTAATAAAAAAATGACACATACTTGTTCCTCTGATAAAATGTTAAGTAACCACACTTAAACATTAAGGAGGCACAAATATGCGTCAAAGTAATTATATCATAGAAAGAGAAAAAGGGAAACATTTAAAACTAGGAGCTCGTAAGATTATTGCTCATTTATATAATAAGCAAAATAAAAATTATAGTGAAATAGCCCGAGAAATGAACTGTCATAGGACAACAATAAGCCGAGAAATAAAAAAGGGTTTAACTACTTTTAAAAACGCAGATTGGTCTGATAGAGAAGTTTATGTGCCAGAAATAGCCCAAGGGGTATAT
>NZ_FUWM01000020.1 GCF_900167185.1 Selenihalanaerobacter shriftii | reverse complement strand
AGCTTAATGTTAGTGATGAGTATAAGTCTGGTTATTGGGGGAATATGACTTCTCGTGAGTGTGGTGCCGTTGGTGGACAAATGGTTAAGAAAATGGTTGAATATGCTGAAAACCAAATGTCTAATGGCTCTAATATCAATGCTCCTCAAGCTTCACAAGATGCTGCTAACATTAACTTAAGCAATAAAGTCGGCAGTTTTGAACCTCAGCAATAACAGCTGAAAACTATTAATGAATCATGATATACAAATATGAATCAAACAAATTAATGAGCGGATAATGAATATCCGCTCATTAAAATAAACTTAATTCTACATACATACCTTCAATTCCAAACTTTCGTACACGATAGATATCAAGTGGTTAACCACTTGATATCTATCCCGCACAGATGCCTATCAACAAAATTTATATATATATTATTACAACCTCTACTTCTATTTTCAATTATAACCACATAATATATCATAAACCAAAATATAATTAGGAGAAAAAGAGTATGCTTTCACCTAGCTTAGAAGATTATTTAGAAGAGATTTATCGCTTTTTAGATCAACAAGGTTATGTCCGCATAACTGATATAGCTGAAAAATTAAATGTATCACTCCCATCAGTAACTAAAGCTGTACAAAAATTAGGTAAGAGAGATTATTTAGAGTACCAACGATATAAGAATATTACACTAACAGAGAAAGGAAAAAAGATAGGCAATTTTTTAGTAACAAGAAATAAATTATTAAGAGAATTCTTATTAGTAATCGGCAGTGATTGTAATAAGGAAAAAGAAGCAGAAGCTATGGAACATTATTTATCTCAAAAAACTGTAGAAGCTATTACCAGCTTAGTTGAGTTTTTTAAAGAAAATCCAAAATATCAACAGGAGTTACTCGATTTTCAAGATGAATTTAAAATAGAAAGATCATCTCAGAATGACTTCCAAGATGATCTAAAGTAAAACTGAATAATAATTATAATAATAAATGTACTAATTGGTTAAATGCAAATGTAACTATTACTGCTATTACTGTAGTAATTACCAAAGCAATCCCACTCCATTTGATGCTACCAGTTTCTTTTCTAATAGTTAATAAAGTAGTACCACATGGAAAATGTAGTAATGAAAATAACATTGCTGATAAAGCTGTTACCCAAGTCCAACCATTAGAAACTAAAATATTTCTTAAGCTTTCTGCACTTTCTGGCTCAATCATTACTCCTGTTGAAAGATAGCTCATAATTAAAATTGGTAAGACAATTTCATTAGCCGGCAAGCCCAATATAAACGCCATTAAGATAAAACCATCTAACCCTAACAATACTGCAAAGGGATCAACTAAATTAGCCAAATGTGTAATGATATCTACTCCACCAATATGAATATTAGCTAAAATCCAGACAATTCCTCCGGCTGGTGCAGCAACTACTACTGCTCTCCATAAAACAAAGAGCGTTCTATCTAAAAATGATCTGACTAAAATTCTACCTAACTGAGGTTTCCTATAAGGTGGCAGCTCTAATGAAAATGAGGATGGCACTCCTTTAAGTAAAGTTTTAGAGAGGCCCCAGGAAACTATTAATGTCGTGACAATTCCAACTAATACTAATCCGACTACCACTGCAGCTGCTATCAAAGAACTATAGAAACTTCCTGCAAAACTTCCCATAAAAATGCTAGCTAGAATAATCAATGTTGGGAAACGACCATTACAGGGAACAAAATTATTAGTCAAAATGGCTATGAACTTTTCCCGAGGAGATTCTATAATTCTAGCTGCAACAATACCTGCTGCATTACAGCCAAGTCCCATACTCATAGTTAATGCCTGTTTTCCATGGGCTCCGGCTTTTTTAAAAAAATTATCTAAGTTAAAAGCCACTCGGGGTAGATAACCTAAATCTTCCATTAAAGTAAATAGTGGAAAGAAGATAGCCATTGGTGGTAACATAACTGCTATTACCCAAGCCATAGTCCTATATACTCCCATCACCAAAACACCACGCAACCAATTTGGAGCTCCCACTCCTATAAATAAATCATTTAAACGATCTTCTAACCAAAAAAGCCCAGTAGCTAATATTTGTGATGGATAGTTAGCTCCTACTAAAGTTAACCAAAAAACGACTCCTAATACCAATAACATGACTGGAAAACCTAACCACTTTGAAGTTAGAATATTATCTATTCTCTCTTCTAAATTTAATCCTTCTTTTTGATCTTTCTTAACATTACTCTCTGCTATTTTTTCTGCATTAATGTATATATCCTTAACTATTTGATCTCTTAAATCTTCTTGCTCTCTCTTATCAAATAGATAATTTACTTTTTCTATCATTAGTTTTAATTGTCCTACATCATAGGACTCCACTTGCTTTCACCTCACCTTCTAACTTAGCATTAATATCTTTTATAATTTCTTCTGAATAATATGCTTCCATTGATTCAAGAATAGTTTTATCTCCTTCTAATAATCGTAATGCTAACCAGCGGGCATTCATGCGACCTTGCAATATATATTCTAAATCAGGTTCAATCTGAGAAATAGCTGCTTCTAATTTTGGAGAATACTGAATTATAGTAGGTTCCACTTTAATCTTTTCTGTAACAATATCAGTAATTACATCTTTTAAGTCATCTAAACCTATCCCATCACGAGCAACGGTAGGAATAACTGGCATCTGTAAATCTTTTTCTAAACCTTCAATATCAATTTTTATCTTCTTGCGATTTGCTTCATCCATTAAATTCAAACACAGAATAATATTATCTGTTAATTCAGCAACCTGTAAGACTAAGTTAAGATTTCGTTCTAAATTTGTCGCATCAACAACTACAATAGTAGCATCTGGTTTAGCAAAGCAAATAAAATCTCTAGCAACCTGTTCTTCACTTGAATTAGCCAATAAAGAATAGGTTCCTGGAAGATCTACTAAAGTATACTCATCGCCTTGATGAGTATAATAACCTCGTGCTTGAGTTACTGTCTTACCTGGCCAATTACCCGTATGTTGCTTTAAACCAGTTAAGTTATTAAAAATTGTGCTCTTTCCAGTATTTGGATTACCAGCTAAAGCAATAACTGCATTAGCTTTTTCGGAATCAATATTAAATGATTCTCTTAATAAATTAAGTCCACTAGAATTAGATGTTAATCCCATCTATTTCAACTCCTTTCTTTTATATGTTAAATAAAAATTATATAATTTTCTTTTGACCCATTTCTTGAACAATAATTAAATCAGTCTCTTCTTTTCTTAAAGCTATCGTAGTCCCTCTAATCAAAAATGCTGTAGGATCACCTGATGGACTTCTCCGTTTAGCAACAACCACGGTTCCTGGTACTAAACCTAAATCTAAAAACCTTCTTCTTTTAATCTCTTTTGCGTTAAGTTGAATTATTCTAGCCGTTTTACCTATTGGCAAATTTGTTAATTGCACAATTCTCCCTCCTTTCAACCTTTCCACACATTACATTTGCTTTATACAACTTAACTGAAGTTAAGTATGTTAACCGAGGCTAACACATATAAGCTATTACATATTATGTGAATTACGCAGAAAATGTGAGTAGATAATAATTTCCTATCTAAAGTAAAAAAAGCATACCCTAATTAGGATATACTCTATCATACCTTACATAATTATTTAAAATTATTAAACTAAATAACTAATTACTTAATCTTTTTTCCAACCAATAACTTCTTTAAAATTAATAGAATATATCCAACCTGCTAAAACAGCTGTAATCGGTGCTACTAAAACTAACCCTATACTACCGGTCAAAGTTCTAAGAATTTCTGCTGCTACCATTTTAAAATTAATCATTCGAGACAAGCTAGTACTTTTACTACTAAATAACATTAATAAAGTTAAATATCCACCTGAATATGCTAATAGTAAAGTAGTCGTCATAGTTCCAATTACTGCTCGTCCTACATTAAACCCAGATTCAATCAATTCCCTCATCTCTATTTCAGGCTTTTGAGCTTTAATTTCAGCTATAGAAGCAGCAATATCCATAGCAATATCCATGGCTGCTCCAGAAGCTCCAATTACTATTGAAGCAAAGAATATATGCTTCATATTTAAATCCATGTGTCCACTAAATAGCAAAGCTTGGGAAAAAGGAGCTGTCATCCCTTGTAATCCTAATTTATTACCAAAAAAGAGGGTAATTATAATTGTAATTAATAATCCCGTCACCGTTCCTGTAAAAGCTGCTAATCCTTTTTTCGTCAAACCAGCGATTGAAAAGATAATAAGAGCCGTTAAAATTATTAAAGTAAAACTGGCTAATAATAATGGATTATATCCTGCCAATAAACCCGGAATTAAAAGATTCCAAATTATATAGATACTAGTTACAAAAGAGAATAAAGCCATTACACCTACAATCCGTGCATATATTAATAAAACTATAACAAAAATAAGAAATAATGATAATTCCCATCCTTGTCGATAAAGATCTATAACTTTAACTGCAGTAACTTGGTTTCCTTTTTCTTTAATGGCAACTAATAATTTGTCTCCTTCTTTAAAATAATTATCTATCTCTGCTTTACCAGTAAACTGATTAACTGCTGTAAATTTTTCTCCTTCATATTTCCCTTTTAAAACTCTTACTTTAATTGACTGATAACCTATACTCGTGATTCCAGAATTTATTACTTCACTATTATCTACCTTAAGTGCTACAGCCTTTATCTCTGCCTTATCTGGAGTTTCTCCTATAAATTTATTAAAAAATAATAATCCAAATACTAATAAAACTATGATAATTATAATTGTTCTTAATTTAGACTTTTTCATTAAATTCACCTCATAATTTAACCAAAGATATTATTACTCTATGATATTATTGCTCTATTAAAGAAATAGCCGGGAATAATCCCGACTATCTCTTTTATACCTATTACTATTTTATCTTACTTTTCTGAAGTTAATTCAATATTCATTACTTCAGCCATTGTTCGAGCTACTTCAGTATTATCCTTATAGCCACCAAAGCTTTCAGCACCTACTCCAATCGCTGTTAATGGTACTGTAGTACCAGAGTGAGCATAAGTTGTCCAGAATAAATTAGCTCGTGCTGATACAATTTCAGCAACTGCTGCATTAACCGGACTCATAAAGCTTGGCATATGATCAACAGGTTTCTTACCTGCGTCATCTAAGTCCATTCCTTTTTCAATCTTAGCTCTTTCTTCAGCAGTTAAATCAGTTAAACCAAATTCATTCTTAATATAAGCAAAAGTCTTTTCTCTATTTCCATCATAATTAATTGAATCTATAGATGCTTTAATTGGTAAAAGAGCATCTATATTTAAAAAGTAATTATTCTTAAATCCTAATCCAAGCCCACCTGTTTCGTGGTCACCAGTTACTACAATTAATGTTTCATTAGGATGCTTTAAATAGAATTCATAAGCTTCTGCAACTGCTTCATCAAAAGCTAATATATCAGTTGCCACAGTAGCGGGACCATTAGCGTGACCTGCATAGTCTATTCGACCACCCTCTACCATCATAGCAAATCCATTTTCATGTTTAGCTAAAGTATCAATTCCTTTACGAGTGACCTCTGCTAAACTTGGTGTCTTTTTAGCATCTCTATCTAATTCATAAGGGAAATGACTGTAAGTTAAAGGAGCGAATACTTTATCTCCAGACTGTGGTTCATAATTTCTAAAGCCTTTTGGGTCATTAACAAAAGTTTTATAACCTTTGTCTGCAAATGCTTTAACTAAGTTCTTATTATCTTTTCTTTTAGAACCTAATTCACTATCCTTTGGAACAAAGTGTCTATATCCTCCACCAGCTAGAAAATCAATATTACTTTCTGCAATGTCTTCAGCAATTTGGTTCGGATTATATCTGCTTTCATTATGAGCCATAAAGGAAGCCGGAGTTGCATGAGTTAATCTCATATTAGAGATTACACCAGTTGCTAAGCCTTTATCTCTAGCTACTTCAATTAAAGTTTTAACTGCGTCACCATTTGGTAATTGACCAATCATTCCTTTATCTGTCTTATATCCAGTTGCTAATGCAGTTGCAGCAGCAGCGGAGTCTGTTACTAGAGTGTTAGCTGCATAAGTCGTATTCATACCTGCTACTGGAAATTTATTCATAGTTAAATCCTTCTCTGGATTACCTGTTTTTGCTCTTAAAAGATATTCTCCTAATTGTCTTTGGGAAGAAGCCATTCCATCACCAATAAATAGGAAAACATATTTAGGTTTTTTAGTAACTACATCTTTCTTAGTATCTCCTTTTTCTACGGGACCTGAAGACATAGCACTTACTATACCAGTAAGTCCAACAGCAAATACAACTAAAGCTACAAGTACGATTAAAGCTTTTTTAGTAGTTGACATTTTTTTAAACATTTTACTCCTCCTTATAAAATTAAGTATACTGACTTTATACCTTAGACATCACTATAATCCTCCCCAATATTACTGTGACATCACCCCCTACAATTTTTAATTCCTCTACCATATATCAGCTGATTAAGTAGAAATTTATAAAAAAGGATATACTTTGAATAGTTAGACGTCTAACCACATTAAAGAAAAAAATATTTAGAAGCCCCTTTGACACCATATATTCATTAAGTAATTGATTTTGACACTTTTACTGACGTTTCAATTTGATTATATACTATCTCTATAAAAGTGTCAAACTATTATAACAACAATCTCAAAAAGCCATGTTTTTGACATGGCTTTTTGAATTTATAAAAATGCAAATTGATATTATCCTTATTTTATTTCAAACTGATTTGCTACAATTTCTAACTCTTCTGCCATCTTAGCTAATTCCTCTGTGGAACGACCAATCTTTTCACTAGATTGACTTATCTCCTGGGTGGCATGTACTACTTCATCACTACTACTTGCCATCTGTTGAATAGCTCCACTAACCTCTTGGATCTGTTGAGTAACTTCTTCAATAGCCACAGTTATGTTCTTAAATGATTCTCCTGCTTCATCTATCATTTCTACCCCAGCTGTTGTCTCTTTTGTACCCACATTAACTGATTCCAAAGCATTGTGAGACTCTTCTTGAGTTTGATCAATTAAACTAGATATTCTATCAGCGGCTTTAGCTGATTCTTCAGCTAATCCTCTAATTTCTTCAGCTACTACTGCAAAACCGCGACCATGCTCGCCCGCTCTAGCTGCCTCTATATTTGCATTTAAAGCTAATAGATTAGTCTGATCAGCTATATCAGTAATCATTTCAGTAATTTCACCTATCTGTTCAGATTTATTATTTAGCTTATTAATTGTATTAGATATATCCTCTACTTTATCACTAATTGAATTCATTTTAGCAATTGTATTTTGAATTACCTCATTTCCATTTTGAGTATTCTTTGCTGCTTTTTGAGAAAAATCACCAACCTGTTCAGCATTAGCACCAATCTGTTGAATACCAGCTGACATCTCTTCCATAGTCGCTGAAGTCTCTTGAATATTACTATTAGTTTCACCAACTAATCCTAAAATTTGTTGGCTGAAAGAAGTAGTTTCTTCAGAATTATCATGAATTTTTCTAATTATATCTGTAACCTTATCTAACATTGAATTAAATTCATTTCCTAAAGTTTCTAATTCATCTCTAGTATTAATCTCCACTCTATTAGTTAAATCTCCCTTACCAGCTTCTTTCATCATTATTACTAGTTTTTCTATAGGGTCAGTCAATCGCTTAGTTAAAAAACTAGCTACTATACCACCAACAATGATACTAATAGCTAAGATTAAATATACTGTATACTTAATCTTATTAGCCGGCTGATAAAAATCCTCTTCATAAGCTCCAGCACAAATGATCCAATCCCAAGGTTTATAATATTCCATAGCAATAATCTTATCTCTAAATTCTTTTTCACCTGGATTCTTCCAAGCATATTTATAAAATCCTTCTTTCCTTTTTACTACTTCCTTCCCAATCTTACCTGTATTAGTACCATCCTTAATAAAACTAGAACCTTCTAATCTAGGATGTAAAGTAAATATTCCTTCACTATTAGTGGCATATATATACCCTGACTCACCAACTGTATTTTTAATCTCTCTAACTCCCTTTTTATTCGTTTTAGGGCCAATTAATTTGAACTTAGCTTCCTCTTTAGCCTCATCTAATGATATTTCCCCTGCTTGAACTTGCTTATTTAATGCATCAGTCAATAATGTCGCATCTTTGACTATTCTTTGCAATTTATCTTTTCCTAAATTCGTTAATTCTTTTTTAGCATTTTGATAACTAAAATATCCTAATATAATAGTTGGTAATATAATCAAAACCATAAACGCTACTAATAATTTAAACCTAATACTAACATTCTTAAAATCTATTTTTTTAAATAAACTCATAATTTTCTCTCCTTTAATGATAATTTATTTATAAATTAATAAGATTATTGAATAATTTAATATACCTTTTTCAGTAAATATTCATTATTTTCTGAAAATTACAGTAATTATATCGCCTCCCCTACATTTTAAAGTCCATTTTCTAATCAAACCAAAAAACAAAAAACCTCTCCCCTTTTAAATTGAAAGGAAACAGGATTTTAATTTGTGAACTCATCTTTCGATAAGTGTACCTTTTCGGGGATATATAAATCTATTCAATTATATTAATATTTGACTTATACATAATATTAGTCATGATCTCCCAAATATCCTTCTATTTATAGTAATTATATCTTATTTATAGTAATTTTTTCTTACCAATCCTCTATCCAATATTCTTGACCATTACTCTTAATTATTACTGCCCCTACCTTCTTAGTCTCAAATACTTTAGCTCCTAGAGTCTGTAATCGATTTATTACTTGATGATTAGGCAGATTATAATCATTCCACCTGCCAACTGAGATAATAGCAGTAGAAGGGTTAACACTATCTAAAAAATTATTACTACTAGAAGTATTACTACCATGATGTGCCACTTTTAAAACTTCACTATTTAATTCAAAGCCATTATAAGTTAAATATTCTTCCACCTCTCTTTCAATATCACCTGTAAATAATAGTTCAAAATCATCATAATCTACTCTTACTACCAAAGAATTATTATTAGGATTATTAATACTCCTCGGATAATGATAAAAATTCAAAACAGTTTCTTGCAATTGCAAGGTGCTATCTCGTTTAACTATCCGATAATTGATTTCATTCTCTTTAAAAATCCGAAATACCTTTTGAATTAATTTATTTCTCCTAATTGGTGTAGGGATAAAGACTTGCTTCACATTGAATTCTTTTAATACTCTAAGTAAGCCCTGGATATGGTCTTTATGAAAATGTGTAATTATTATATATTCTAAATTCAAAATACCATTTTTATATAAGAAATCAGCTAATTTATCTTTATCTTCTCCTCCATCGACTAAAACTTTATCTCCTGTTGGTAGTCTTAAAAATGCAGCATCGCCCTGCCCTACATCTATAAAATTAGCTTCTAAATTATCATTAAAATTTATACTTAAACTAAAACCTAAACAAACCAATAAAATAACAGCTAGCGAAATAATTAATCGTTCTTTTTTACGATTTAAATATGGGATTACTTTAAAAGAAAAAGCCTCTTCAAATTGATACAACAGAAAATAATAAACTCCTATTAATAAATAAGAAGGACTAGGCAACTTAACCTTAAAGAACGCAAATAATTTTAAAAAGTCCATTATTTTTAATAATAGAATAGACAATAATAAACTAATATTATTTAATAATTGAGCAAAAATCAAATGTAAACTTCCTAACAACAATGATATAAATCCAAAGAATAGAATTAAACTAACTAAAGGCATAATTAATATATTTCCTAATATCGGTACTAAAGATGCTTGATTGAAATAATAAATTAATAAAGGAAAAGCGCCTAATTGCGCTGCTATGGAAGCCGATATAATATTAGTTAAAATATTAGGTAAAAAAGATAAATGATGGCTTAAAACTGGTGTTAGATAAATAATGCTATAAACGATTACAAATGATAGTTGAAATCCTGGTTGTAATAGATAATACGGATTAATAATTAACATAATTAAAGCTACTAAAGATAATATATTGGATACATTTACACTTCGGTTATATCTTCTACCTATAATATAAAGAATTACTACTAATCCTGCTCTTACTACTGAAGCTTGTCCCTGGGTGATAATTATATAACCAAATATTAATAGAATACTGCTCATATCAATTAACCACGTTTGAACCTTAAGTCCCATACCAATGCTATTTAATATTAATACCAATAAACCAATATGAAAACCAGAAATAATCAACAAATGATTAAAGCCTAATTTCTTAAAGCTAGTTATAATATCTTCTGGAATTAAATCACTTTCTCCTAATAAAAAACCTCTTAATAAGAAATTATATGGTTCTTGCATAGTTTTATCTATAATATTTTCAGCTTTGGATTTGATTTGTAAAGCTAATTTAATAACTCGATTACCTCTGTTATCTAATAACTTTATTTGGTTTATATTTGAAGTTTCCAACCAAGCATAAATTTCTTTTCTTTTTAAATAATCACGATAAGAAAAAAATCCTGGATTCCTATTATCAGGAGGTAAGCTTAACCTTCCTCTTATCCTAATAACATCACCATAATTATATTCTTGATTTGCTTCTTTCTTCTTAATTAAAACTTGACCATAATTGATTTTAACACTACTTTGTTCTTTAATAATCTTCCAAGGCTTTATAATATACTCCTGTCCTTCAGTTGAAGCTTGAGCACTAGTTATAATACCTTTGATATATACTTCCTTTTCTACATAATTAGTTATTGAACTTGGAGCATGATATTGGTATTGAAGAATTTGCACTTGAGTTACTCCTATTAACAGAATAAAGACTAGAATTAGCACCTTAGTTAGGTTCACCTCATAATACCACAATATAATTATACTTACTGCTAAAATTACTAATATGATTAATAAAATTGAGAGAGATAAATCAATTTTAATTCCAACAATGATTCCTATAATTAAAGATAATAATATTATTATAAAAGGTGTCTTAATTTCTTCGACTCTTTTCATTAGATAGCTAACCTATCTTTATTTCTTAGATAAGTACTGTCTCCAATACCTGACACTTTCTTTATTTCATCTATTTTATCAAAGCCTCCATGCTGATTCCTATATTGAATAATCTTCTCTGATAATACTGGCCCTACCCTATATAGCTTTTGTAATTCCTTCTTAGAAGCTGTATTCAAATTAATCTTATTACTTTGGTTATCCTGTATGCTACTTCTATCTTTAATTTCTTCATGATTCTCCTTAGATTCTTCCATAGATTCAGAAGGAATAATAATTTTTTCACCATCAATCATTTCCTTAGCTAAATTAATATTATCTAAATCAGCTTCCGAAGTAGGTCCTTCTGCTTTCTCCAATAACTGAAAAATTCGACTTCCTTCTCTTAACTTATAAACACCAGGCTTTTTTGCAGCTCCTCCTATCTGCACTAAAATCTTATCCCCGTTATTTTTATGTTCTTCTTGTTCTTGCTTATCCTGATTATCTAATTGATTAAGATTTGACTGTACATTCTCTTTATTTACTGTCAATTTTGCTTCAGAATCACTATTCATTACATGTTTTACTATTAATAAACTACTACCAATTATTAAAGTTATTATAACTACTAATAAGATTATCTCTTCTTTTTTAGTAAATTTAAACATAATCTCCCTCCATTTAACTAACAATTATAATTCTTATTACAAATTAATCTTTAATAATTTATTTAGATTAATCATAACTAAACTCCTGCATTCTATTGCCAATAAATGGAGAAAAATGCAAATGAGGACTCTCTAGAAACAGAGAGTCCTCATTTAATATCCTTAATTATTTATAATTAAAATTATTTTATCACTAAATTAACTAAGTTCTTCGGTACAACTATTGTCTTAATTAACTCTTTATCTTCTAAGTAATCCTGAATCTTATCTTGAGATAATACTACTTCTTTTAATTCATCTTCTGTAATATCAGCTGCAACCTCTACTCTATCTCTTACTTTACCGTTGACCTGCACTACAATTGTAATTTCATCTTTCTTTAAAGCCTCTTCATCATATTCCGGCCATTCTTGCTTATGAATACTTCCAGTATAACCTAACTTAGACCAGATTTCTTCAGTCATATGTGGTGCAAATGGTGCCAATAGTAATACTATTGACTTAACAGCTGATCCTAATAATTTAATATTTTCTTCTTCAACTTGATCTATATAAGAATAAACTGCATTTACTAATTCCATAATTGCACTAATTGCTGTATTAAAGTTCTTTCTTTCATCTAAGTCCTCAGTAACCTTCTTAATCCCTTGATGAATCTCTCGATTCAATTCTTTTTCTAATTTACTTAAATTAGGAAATTGAATGTTATCTAAATCAAGATCTTTAACCTGATCAATATACTCAGCAGTTAATCTCCAAATACGCCTTAAGAATCTAGATGCACCTTCTACTCCTTCATCGCTCCATTCTAAATCTCTTTCTGGAGGAGCTGCAAATAGAATAAATAATCTAGCTGTATCTGCACCATACTCATTAATGATCTCTACTGGATCAACCACGTTCCCTTTTGATTTAGACATCTTTGATCCATCCTTTAAAACCATTCCTTGAGCTAATAACCTTTCAAATGGCTCCTTAACATCAGTAAGTCCTAAATCATTAATAAATTTCATAAAGAAACGAGCATATAATAGATGTAAAATAGCATGTTCTATTCCACCAATATACTGATCAACATTCATCCAATAATTAGCTTTTTTAGAATCAAATATCTTTTCATCATTATTAGGATCAGTATATCTTAAGAAGTACCATGAGGAATCAACAAAAGTATCCATTGTGTCTGTTTCTCGTCTAGCAGCACCTCCACACTCTGGACAAGTAGTATTTACAAAATCATCTACTTGGGCTAATGGTGATTCTCCTTGACCTGTGAAATCTGCATCTGTCGGTAATTCTACTGGTAATTCTGCTTCAGGCACTGGAACTACTCCACACTCATCACAATAAATAATTGGAATAGGAGTTCCCCAATAACGCTGCCTGGAAACTAACCAATCTCTTAAACGATAATTAATATTCCTATTACCAATATCATTATCCTCCATATAATCTGCTATCTTATCGAAAGCAGAATCCACATCTAAACCGTTCAACATATCTGAATTAGCTAAGACTCCATCTTCAGTATAGGCTTCATCTATAGTATCTCCACTGAACTCTTCATCTTCTGGTTTAACAACTACTTTTATATCTAAATCATACTTTTTAGCAAAATCAAAGTCACGTTGATCATGAGCTGGTACTGCCATAATAGCTCCAGTCCCATAACCCATTAAAACATAATTAGCAACTAAAATTGGAATTTTTTCTTCAGTCATAGGATTAATAGCATACGCACCAGTAAAGACTCCCCGCTTTTCTGACTCCGTAGAAGTTCGCTCTTCTTCATCTTTATTGGCCATTTCAGCTATAAATTCCTTTACGTCCTCTTCTTCTTCCTTACCAGCTATCAAGTCTGTTACTAATGGATGTTCAGGTGCTAAAACCATATATGTAGCTCCATAAACTGTATCAGGACGAGTAGTAAAGACTCTTAATTCTTCATCTATATCATCTATAGGAAACTTAATTTCAACCCCTTCACTTTTACCTATCCAATTTCTCTGCATAATCTTGACTCTTTCAGGCCAATCTTTTAATAATTCATGCTCTGCTAATAATTCATCTGCATAATCAGTAATCTTAAAGAACCATTGAGC
Source organism: Selenihalanaerobacter shriftii (assembly GCF_900167185.1). Taxonomy (NCBI): domain Bacteria; kingdom Bacillati; phylum Bacillota; class Clostridia; order Halanaerobiales; family Halobacteroidaceae; genus Selenihalanaerobacter; species Selenihalanaerobacter shriftii. The sequence continues at coordinate 46,965 of NZ_FUWM01000020.1, read as the reverse complement.
TAAATCTTTATCTATAACTTCAGAATCACACCGTTCACAGCCTCCATTAACTACTTGTTCATTAGCTAATACAGTTTCACAACCTGGACACCAATTAACCGTAGATTCTTGTTTATAAGCTAATTCTTCATTATATAATTGTAAGAATAACCATTGAGTCCACTTATAATAATTAGGATGACAAGTTGCTACTTCACGTTCCCAATCATAACTAATACCTAATCTCTCTAGCTGCTTCTTCATATTAGCAATATTATCCCAAGTCCAACTATTAGGATGAATATCTCTCTGAATAGCTGCATTTTCAGCAGGCAACCCAAAAGCATCCCATCCCATAGGATGTAAAACATTATAACCCTGCATTTGCTTGAAGCGAGCAATTACATCTCCAATTGAATAAACTCTAACATGCCCCATATGTAAGTTCCCAGATGGATAAGGAAACATCTCTAATGTATAATACTTTGGTTTATCTAAATCTGCTTCACTCTTAAATATATCTTCATCATCCCAATACTGCTGCCATTCCTCTTCAATAGACTGAAAATCATATCTATCCTGCATCTACTTTCCTCCTCATTTATTTATTAAATATTAAAAAATCCTCATCACTAACAACGATTCTTCATTGCTAGGGACGAGGATTCCTATGCTCTTATTTTGGTAGAAATAATCTGGTGGAGATAGGGGGATTTGAACCCCCGACCTCTTGTCTGCCAGACAAGCGCTCTCCCAACTGAGCTATATCCCCAAAAGACTAACTACTCTTAGCTAACAACTACTATTATAAATTATTAATTTTATGATGTCAAGTAGTTTTTAATTTAACTCTCCCAGGTTACCTCTTTAGCATCGCCCCATAACCTTTCTAATTCATAAAATTCACGTTCTTCTTGCTGAAAGATATGAACAATAACGTCAGCATAATCTAATAATACCCACTTAGCTTGGTCCATACCTTCTTTTCTTTTTAATTCTATATCTAATTCTTCTTCTACTTCACCTGTAATAGCTCTTGCTATAGCCTTAACTTGAATCTCAGTCTTTCCACTGCAGATTACAAAATAATCTGCTAAAATTGATATACCTCTTAAATCTAAAATATTAATATCTAAAGCCTTTTTATCATCAGCAGCTTTAGTAATTAATCGTGCAAGTTCTTCACCATTAATTTCCATTCATTTAGCCTCCTACTTTCCTTCTGTAATAGGTTCTATATTTAATAAAATTTCCCATTATCCATATAAAGTATTCGTTATTGAGAAAGAAAATCCTTTAAAAAATCAAGATTAGCCTAGCTACCATTAAGGTTTTTCCCTAAAATAATTTTAATATCGACTTTATTTTGAGCATCTAGATTAGAATTAATATTCTCCCAAGTAATAGCCTTTCCATCTAAATAATCTGCTAAGCTTTTGGCCTCTGATTCAAATTCAGGTCTAAATAATATTTGTGTCCGAGAATAATTAAAACCATTGGCATTTCCTATTTTAACAACTTTATAACCAGACTGAGATAAGATATCTCCTATCTGATTTGCAACTCCTTTTTGACCACTACCGTTTAATACTACTATCTTCAATTTAGAATTAGCTAAATACTCTTTACTCCTAATCAATTTAGCTATTACTGCTTCACTCTTCCAACGGTTAGGAACCCAATAACTAATCCCATCAATATATCTCGGTTCTCCTGGTAAAGTTTTCATCTTTATCTTATCTTTATTCATATTTTTAAACATACCAGCTAAATTAGTAGCTAATTTAAAACCTTTTGTTAATGGTACGTCTGTTTCAATATTATCAAATAAATGTTTTGATAATTTTGGTAACTTTAATATAATCTTAGGAGTTGAAACCTTATCCACTACTGCCTTTAAGAATTTTTGTTGTCTCTGAATTCTACCTATATCTCCTAGCTTATCATGTCTAAATCTAATATATTCCAAAGCCTCTTGACCATTTAGAACCTGTTTACCAGCAGGAATATCTATATATAAACCTCCAGCTTGATCAATATACTTCAAATCTTTCTCCACATCTACCTCTACTCCACCTAAAGTATTAATTATATCTTTAAACCCTATAAAATCAGTATTTATATAATAATCAATAGGAACCTTGAAGTTATTCTTTACAGTCTCCTTTAATAATTCTATACCACCATATGCATAAGCCGAATTCAATTTATGATAACCTTCTTCCCCAGGAATTTTGACTCTAGTATCTCTAGGTAAAGAAAGAACTCCTATATTACCACTTTCCAAGTCAAGACTAACAACAGCTATAAAATCAGAACGATTAGCGCCTTTCTGCAAGGCATCTACCCCTGACACCAACAAATTTAATTTTTGATCTATAAGCAATTCTTTTTTAGGCTTAACTTGACCTTTCTGCATCACGACAAAAACCCCTACACTCACTACCGCCGCTAATAATATGACTAATATCCCTATCTTAAATATCTTTTTTCTTTTAGATCGCTTTTCTTTCTTATTTTGTCTTTTTAGCCGATGCTTTTCAAATCTATTATATTTACTCATTTTCATCCACCCTTTCTAAGAAAAGCGTTACGGGTAGCTAATGTCTGAGGATGTATTACATCGTGATTATCTAAATGAAATTTTAAAGTACGATCACATGCCTTTCTAACTGCTAAATCCAGATTAGATCTAGCTATTTTACGTAGTTTATCTAAACCTGAACATTTTCTATTAGGTTCAATGTAATCAGCCAAAAATATAATTTTTTCCAAACTTGTCATCTCTTCGGAACCTAAAGTATGAATTCGAATAGCATTTAAAATCTCTTCATCATTGATCTTAAATTTACGCTTAGCGAATTCAGCTCCTACTGGACCATGTAATAGGGGTGGAACTATAATAGTCACACCATCAATCACTATACCAAACTTCTCCGCTTTTTTCAACAGGTTATTGTTGGATAAACCTTTAGCACAATCATGTAATAAACCAGCAATTCTTGCTTTTTTTAAATCAATCTCATATATTTTAGCTAATTCTATAGCCGTATCTCTTACTCCTAATGAATGATTTAATCTATCTTCTGAAATCATCTGCTTTAATAATTTAAGCATTTCTTTCTCTAACATCATATCTACCTCTCCTATTAAATCAGTTATTAGTGTCAATATCAGATAATAACAACTTGCTACCTCACATTCACAACTAACACTGACACTATTTAATAACTAAGTGTCTAGATATAATCTTCTTTTCTTAATATATGCTTCTACTGCACTGGGTAATTGATATTTAATCGGTCTTTTATTCTGTACTCTTTGTCTAATATCAGTAGATGAAATAGCTAGTCCAGGGATTTCTAACTGAAAAATTTGATTTCGATATTTTTCATAAATCCCATCCTTTAATTTAGACAAAGAATATCCTGGTCTAGTAGCAGCAATAAACTTGCATTCTTTTAAAATCTGATGTGCTTTCTTCCAAGTAAATATTTCTAAAATAGCATCGGCTCCTGTAATAAAATAAATATCTACCTCGCCAAGTAATTCCTTAAAAACTCGTACAGTATCTATTGTATATGAAGGGCCCTCTCTTTCTAACTCTATCCGCGATACATTAAATTTATGGTTATTCATAGTAGCTAACATAACCATAATATATCTATCTTCAGCATTCGTAATCTTTTGTTCAGTTTTATGCGGTGGATTAGCCGAAGGTACAAAGATTACTTGATCCAAATCATATTGGTAAGCTGCAGCCTGTGCAGTAACTAAATGCCCATTATGGATTGGATCAAAGGTACCTCCCATGATCCCTAAACTCTTTATATCTTCTTTTAATAATTCATCTAACATATCCTTCAACCCCTATAAACAATTATTATCTATATTTATTATAATATAACAATCTATTCTATCTCTCAAGTATTTTTCAAACATAAGGCAATCATTAGTTAAATTATGTTATTATAATCCTTATTTGCTACTTTAACAAAGTATTTTCAACATAATTAAGAGTAATTAGTCACCACCATGGATAGAATAACATAAAAATAGAGTAGAAGGTGATATAAATGTCTAGAAAAAACCAGTTTAATTTTTCTATATTTGATTCATTATATAATCAGCCCCTGTCTGAATTACAGGAGAACAATTTTCACCTCTTAAAATTTGAACAATTACTCAAAAAGAAGCCAAAAGAAACATTAAATTATTTATTCTTTAGTTATTATTATCCACAAAGAAACGAATTAAAAATAGAAAAGATTGAAAATATTTTAAGATTAATTATTGATAAAACTTATTTGCAAATTATTAGTTATATGAACTACTTAGAAGAGCCTTATAAGACTGCTTTAGAAAACTTTGACCAATATCAAGATTTATGTAATTTTGTAAAAAGAATCAGAAGTAAATTAAGAAGATTAATAGAAGAACTACTTTGGGATGAAGATTTACCACGAGCAGTTAAAGGAGTAATTAAAAATGGTATTTATAAAATAGCTAAATTTGACGCCTATGCAAAACGTAAATTAGAAACAGCTGAAAGTGAATTTGATAGTGAAGAAATAGTTGAAAATATTACGACTTATTTAAAAGATTCAGAAGTACTAGCTGACCTAGCTTATTTTAAAGAACTCTATTTTTCTCCAAATCAATTAACCCCTATAAAATCACAATTACAACTTAGGTCATTTAATGAATTTGCTTACAAATTTCTTAAAGAAGAATTATTAACACCTTCTATAAAAGAAAAAATTATTGATCAATTAAATAAATTCATTAATGAATATCCTCTTCGAGATCAAGCTAAACAAGCCTATGCTATTTATCTCACTTTAGGTAAGGCAATCCCTTGGGAAAAACATCCTTTTATTAGACGAATTGTGGTCAATAGTCATTTAGAGGCAAAGGTTAATAAACTTAAAACCTGTAATACTCAAAATCACTCTACCGGAGATTAATGATATCTCCGGTTTTTCAATTTATTAATTAAACAAGTATGAATAAATTATAAATTTATTCATAACTATTTAATATATTCTTATAAATAAAATCTAATATAAGGGGGTGTCGTATTTGCAAAAGAAAATTTTGATTCTAAGTTTACTAACTGTTATCTGTTTTATTGGTTCTACCGTATTAGCTCAAGGAACACCAATGATTCCAAAATCCCATCCAGAATTTAATGAAGATATGGCTGCTACTAAATGTGCTGATTGTCACAAAGTTCCTGAAGAAATGGATACCAATGAAGGAGGGTTTTGTAATCAATGTCATCAATTTGGACCTGCCCATAAAACTGGCCCTGACCCTGCTCACCAAGTAGAACTCGACTGGAAAACTAAAGACTGTGAACAGTGTCACCGCTTACATGCAGGGCCAAACCCAACTCATCAAATCAGTTCAGAAACTAAAAATGCTCAACTATGTATAGAATGTCACGTACCAGGTAATACTCCTGAAGAAACTTTAGCTACTGAATTCTGTGCTAAATGTCATAATCTTGGTGACCCTAAACAACACATTAAACTTGAAGATAAGACAGCAAAAATCTGTATTAGATGTCATAAGTATGAAGAATAAAAATACTAATCCTAACATATTAAGGCCCCTATCAATTTAAATTGATAGGGGCCTTATCTAATAATATACTAAATATATAGCTTATGCTTTCTTACTCTTACCGCTCTTCTCACTACCTGGAGGAGTAATACCCATTCTCTTACCTGAATGGTCACGACCCATATAGAAGTTAAGCCAAGAAGCAGTACGGTGCAGATCCCAATTAACTGGTGGTATCTGATATTCTTTTAGCTGTTCTTCCTCACCATATGGCTTTAATCTATCATAAGCCCGTACATATATACATTCCTTCTCATTAGGATATACCTCACAATATCCGTCTCTACTACCTCCACAGGCACCATTTCTTTGATTCTTAGGACATTGTGACATTGGACATAAATAAGCTAAATCAAATAATGCACAATCTCCACATTCTTGACAATCATTAGAAACAGTCTTAATAACTCTTTCCATGAATTCAAATGGTTTTTCTAAAGATGAATCGTCAATTGCACTACATACTAACTGCATAGGTTTAAATAAAAATCCATCTGGTTCAAACATTGCATGATGCATAACCCTAAATGTTCTATTATGCAAATCATTCTTTGGTCTATAATCTTTGCTAGCTGGCTTATCAGTATTTAATCCAGTTTCTGAATCCTTCTGGAAATAATAGAATCCATCTTCCATTGGGAAATCAAACTCATGAATGTAATCTTTCCAATTAGGTGCTAACTCCTCACCTTTATCAATAATGAATTCTACATCTTCATAGCCCATACCATGTCCACCTAAATGAACTCCAGCATAACCCATTCCCTTCATGAAAGCATACATTTTAGCTGCTCTCATTAAACGAGCATGCTTACCTTTATCATCAGCTTCTTTTTCTTCGGCTAATTTATCTACCATCTTATCAGTTACAACACAGCCAGGAATTCGATTAGCATTCATAGCTCTACTAGCACCATAAGATAATACATAAACATTACCGATCACTGGAATATCCCAATTATTCATTTCAATAAACTGAATTAATTCATGAAATTTACGAGCATCATAGCCTAACTGAGGAATAATAAATTTAGCTCCAGCTTCTACCTTTTTCTTCAACTTATAGTATTGAACCATTTGCTCAGATTCTAGCTTTTTAAATGGTGAAACTGCTGCTCCTGGGAAAAAATCCGTATCTTTTAAACCAACACTTCTACCAAAAGCATCCTTATACTCTAATCCACTGTTTAAATCCGTAACCATCTCTAAAACTTGAGTAGGATCCATATCATAAACAGGTCTTGAACGACCATCATATCCACCTACTGGATAGTCACCAGTCATAACCAAAATATTATTAACATTTTCTCTTTCTAAAGAGTATAAGAAACTCTCCATTTGGTTACGGTTCTTATCCTTACAAGTAAAGTGAACTAAAGCAGGAATTCCTATCTCTTCTGCTTTCATCCCCAAATACTCAGCTGAAATAGCTGGATTACCACCAGGATTATCAGTGATAGTTATCCCATCGATCTTGTCACTTTCTGCTGCTTGTTTTGCACCATCAAATATGAATTCTTGATTCTCTTCTCTAGCACCTCTCCCAGGCACTAACTCCCAGGTTACAGTAAATTCATCCTTCTTTAGCATAGACTCCTTAAGCGTATTCTGTCCCATGATTAATAATCTCCCCTTTTAAATTTATTAATTAATTTATATAAAACTGCAAAATTTATTTATTATGCAGTTATGGACACTTATTAATTTTTCCATATTTAACATATTACTAAAGTATATTAATGAATATTAAAATGTATTAGAATTTTTTGAAAATTATTATATTATTTCAATCACGATTGATTACAAGAAAATAATTCCTTATTTATTATATTCTTATTCTATAGCTGTGCTGGTATTTCCTTTTTTTATTATCTTTTTTTATACAAAAATCCCTATTTCTTACTACTGAAATAAAATAGTACATTTACACTATGCTTATTTCTAAAAATTATGACAATTTATGATATAGTATGGCAAGATAAAAGGGATTTTTCAAATAATAAAGAGTTCACATTTATTTCAAATTCTCTTCATAACTTTATCATACTTTAAGGATATAATATAAATATAAAATGAAAAGAGACCCTCGAGGGGTTCGAGGATCTCTCATGAATAAGGGATTACTTAGAAGGTAGTTCTTAGAAACTGCCCTCTAAACCTAAAGTAATAACGTCAGCATCATAATCGTTAGCATCTGTACCGTATGCTCCTATAGTGCTTTCTTCTTCGTCGTACTCTACACGACGTGCATCTAGCACTACATTTACATTTTCATAAGATGGAAGAGCATGAGTTAACTTAAGACCAAAGTCACTATACATATTATCAAACTCTTCATCTGTAGTAGAGAATGTTTCTGTTCCATCTACATAATTACCACGTAAACCAATATTAAATAGGTCATTAGCTTGGTAATTTAAGTTTACATTATACATATCATTCTCCATTGTTGTAGTATATTCAACTAATTCTTTCTCTGCAGGAAGAGGATCATAACCATCTGGATCTTCATAATCTATAAATTGATTCTCTGTCTCATAAGTATTGTTACCATAAGAGAAATCTAAGCTTAAATTAGCTAATGGTTGATAAGCAACACTTAAAGTCTGTGATTCATTTTCTTTTTTAGCTTCAAGATGTCTTGTAGATAAACCAACATCTGCTGCCCAGCCTCCTAGGTAAGCACCACCAATATCCTCTTTTGTTTCTTTTTTATATTTACCAGATAAAGTTAAATAATCAGTAGCATCCCAACTAACATTTACATCTACATCTTCTTCTGTAGCCTCAGAATCTTTATCACTAATATTTTCATAATCTACATTAAATGTAACTGTTTCAAGTGGATTATAAAGGAACCCTAACTGATAACCATCTTCTTCTATTACTCCTGGTCCATGTGGTCCTGCATCTTCTTCCTCATTATATAGATAACCTAAATCCATCTTTAAGTTATCATTGAAGTAATGTTCTCCATTAACATAATACTTATCCTTATAGTTATGGAAGTTATAAGTTGTTAACGATTGAGGATTAGTTTCATCTAAAATGGCAACTGTATTACCATTTTCATCCAATTCAAACCTCGCACTCTGCCAAGGATTACCATCATCTCCAAAAGCATAAACATTCATTGTGTTTTCATTTTCTACCTTCTTGTAACCACTATGTAGATAAGTGTCATTGTTAATCAAATAAGTGGCATCAATACTTCCAACAAAACTATCAGAGTTAGTAGAACCGTAAGCACTCTTTGCTTGCTGGAAGAACTTCTCATCATCTTGAATGGTTCCATCTCCATCAATATCATTTCCTATAAAGTCTACAGAGTCTGTAATGTTACCATCACCATCTACATCATAGTCTATCCCTTCTTCATCTGATTGAATAGTCCCATCTCCATCTACATCATAATCTATGTTCGCTTCATCAACTGTTGAACTATCATATGCTCCATGAGACCCAATTTCTGATTTGATATAACCGTTTGTAGAGAAGGAACCATTTCCACTAGTATCTTTTAAGTGTACGGTAAAATCAAATCTATTGCCGACAGTCTTATGGATATTTAATTCATTGACATCTCTGTCTAAGCTTCTTCTTTCTTGATTATTATACTGTCCATCAACATTTTCTACCGGAGTGTTTTCATCATCAAATGGATTTCCTAGTGTTTCACTTGAACTAGCATCATAGTTATCCTGAGTATGAGCAAGATTAAAATCAAATCCAGCATAACTGAATGCAGTTCCAACCGTAGTATCCTCACTCACTTGGCCAAGAGGAGTTGTCATTTGATACACTGCATGAGTAGAATATGCTTCCTGAGGGAGCTGTGCTAACCCGTCTCTTTCTAATCTATTCTTAGCGATAAAGAACTCTGGTAATCACTCTGGAGAGATAGTTAAATGCATAGTATCTCTAGTTCTTGTAAAGTCATACTCAGTTAAATCATATTCAGCTCTTGTGTCAGCAGCATCTTCTTTAGTATCTTTAGATGCATCATTATAATAATAATCTCTTTCAGTTCGTTTAACACCAAAATCATATAAACCATACTCTTTTACTTGAAGATTATAAGTAGATGTTGGGTCTTGTACATCACCTAAACCAAATTTAACTAAATCTAAGTATTTATCGGCATTATCATTACCTGGGACTAAAGTAAGCTCCAAGTCTAATAACCGAAAACCCTCATCTAAGTCAATATCATGCTTATACATATCTTCATTTCCGTTAACATCAACAGAACGAATACCTAAGTTATAATCTACAGATTCTAACTTGATAGCTGACGCATCAAGTTTAGCATTTGGAGTTCCTGCAGATAATAGCTCAATATCTTTAGCTTGAACAGGAATAACTAACATACTAATAACTAACATTAAGATTAATAAATTACTAATTTTCTTCATTATTTAATTCCTCCTTTCTTTTACTAATTTTACTCATCCATCATCATAAAGTCTTGGTTAGAACCATGAATAGTTCCGTGACATGTTATACAATTTTCTCTATCTCCTGATTCAACAATCTTAGCATCACTATTTAATAAATCTGCATCATCATAATGGAAGCTTGGCATAGTACCGTGACATTCACGACATACCATATCTGATCGTTGATGCTTTAACATAAATCGATTCTGACTACCGTGTGGAGTGTGACAGCTTGCACAACCTTCTTCAGCTACTACAGAACTATGTTGATTTACAAACGGTCCTTCCTTTTCTGAGTGACAACTTACACAAGTTTCATTAGGAAGGTCACCTGCTCTTCCTGCTAGTGCTGAATGCTTATTAAGTGAAGCATTTATATCGCCACCTGGACCTCCGTGTGGAGTGTGACAACTTGAGCAAGTCATTTCACCACTCTCTAAATCGTGACTATTCCTTTGTGCAAAGTTTAACTTTACATCCTCGTGACAAGTGTAACATAACTCCGGCTCACTCATCTTTAATGTAGCCTTAGGAGAATCAGTTTTTTTCTCACTATGTGAATCGTGACAATCCATACAATTAATATCATTTAAACTATGTGTTGATCTTCTAAATTGAAATTGATCTTTTACTTTACTGTGACAGGATATACATGACTCTGAATCTTTAGCCTGCGCCTGTACTTCTGAAGGCATAGCAACCATTACTGCTAATGCCAAAACTGCAACTAAAGTAATACTGAATAACAGATTAATCTTCTTAGTATCTGTCATTAATTGTTACCTCCTTTCGTATTTGACAATCATATAAAACTTTTGCCTACAAGACTTACAACATTATCAATTTAACCCTTATTCTTAATCTTTTTTCATATCTATATCTCTTTTGTATCTCCCCCTTTACTTTGATATAGATCTATTATTCTAATGGGTTGCCCCATTAAAAGCAATTTATTCATACGACATTCTGATATAGTGCGACATTAATCCAAATATGTATGACGTTACATTAATCACAAGCTAGGTCTTTAAAAAATCACCAACACATGTCTGCTCCTGTCAAATTTTATTAACAATTTATAATATTTTATTATGAACATATAACAAATCGTCATATAATCGTCATATATACGTTATTAGATATTAATTTTGTTTTCCCTTTCACAATTAGTAAAATAATGAAACTAATGACAAATATCATAATATAAATAGGACATTTATCACAGAAATTAGTGACAAATGTCCCAAATATACTTATTTATCTTTTCAAATAATTAGCTGCCTTCTCTATATTCTCTCTAGTAGCAACTAAAAAGACTTGGTTATGACTATGTATTCTTTTATTTCCTCTAGGGATAATTAATTCATCAGCTTTTTGATCAAAAATACCTGCTATTACACACTTTTCAGGAAATCCTTTGCTATTTACAATCTCTGATACACTCCGACCAGAACATTTTGCTCCTTTAGGAATCGTCATTAAGGACACCTCTGCTTTACCATCCCCTATAGAAATTACTTTTCTAATATCTGGTTGTTCTATATCATTTACAAATTCTTCTACCATTAATTCCATGGTTCCAGCAATATTAGTTGCTCCTGCTAATTCATAAGCACTCCTATATTCTGGTTCCCTCATTCTAACTAATATTTTTTCTACTCCATAATTTTTAGCTAATAATGAAAAAGCTAAATTATCAGCATCATTCTGCATAACTCCTACTGCTATATCACATTTTTCCATTCTTGCCTCTTGTAAAACATCTATCTGAGTTGCATTACCACAGATACTGATTGCACCATATTGAGAATAAATTCTTTCACATATCTCTTGTTCTACATCTATTACCACTACATCATGATTAACTACTAATTTTTTAGTTAAATTCCTACCTACTACCCCTCCACCAGCAATTATAATATACATCGCTTATCACTCCTATTTCCAAGCCTGTTTAGTAAATAAAATAAAAATAGGTAATATCTCCAACCTCCCTGCTAACATCCCCAGAATATATGTTAATTTAATCACTGGAGATAAAGAAGCCATTTTAGCTACACTAAAATAAAATGGTCCAATATTTCCTACTGCTGAAAACATTCCTGAAATTGATTGAAAGGCTGATAAGTCCGAAAATAAAGCTGTAACTCCTCCACCGATCAAAATTAATGCTAACCACCCAAAGAATAAAGCGCCAATCTTCATAATCTCCTCATCATTAATAATCTTTTTATTTAATTTAACAGGTAATACAGCTCGCTTTGGTAAATAAATTTTCTTAATCTCTCTAGTAAATAACTTATTTAAGATAGCTATTCTAATAACTTTGAGCCCACCTGACGTAGATCCTACACATCCTCCTACTAACATTAAAAAAAGAAATAACTGTTTTGCTACTGCTGGGAAGAAGGCTGAACCTATACTTTGAGTGCCATACCCAGTTGTAGTAATTACTGAAACAACTTGGAATAGAGTAGTTCTAAAATCAGATTCCAACTGAGCTAGTTCTAAGCCTCCATTGACCATTATCCTACCTAATAATATTAATGAAACACTTCCTATGATTATTCCCCAAAAATGTTTTAACTCCACATTAGTAAACATCTCTTTAATATTTCCAGTTAAAACTTTAAAATGAACCAAAAAGTTAACTCCACCTAATATCATGAAAAAGATAATAATATATTCAATTACTTTATAAAATGGATGACCTATTTGTTGAAAATGACCAATACTACTATCATAATTCGAGAATCCTCCTGTAGATAATGTAGTCAAACTATGAATAACTGCATCATAGACTGACACCTGAAATAATATTAATAAAAGAATCTCTAAAACTGTAAAACCAATATAAATCATCCATAATATCTTAATCGTCTTAAGTACATTAGGTACTGGTCGAGATGTACTAATCTTATGACTTTCAGCAGTAAATAACTGCCATACTCCACCTTCACTTCGAAATGTAACAACTAAAAAGAAAGTAATAATCCCTAATCCACCTAACCATTGAATTAAACTACGCCAAAATATTATTGACTTAGGCATATTCTCTAATCCTTGAAAAAGAGTAATACCTGTAGTAGTAAATCCACTAACCGCTTCAAAATAAGCATCTATAAAACTTTTATTTAAACTAATTTGAAAAGGTAATGCCCCTATAGCTGAAGACAGAATCCATCCTAAACCACAAACTACCATACTAGTAGTTAAATCTAATCTCTTTTCTCCTTGACTAACTTGAATTAATATAACTCCCAATGAAAGAGAAATTAATGCTGGTATTAAAAATGATTTATATAATAAAGAGCCTTCCTGATAAAAGAAGACTAGTACTATAGGCAATAATATAATTATCCCTAAAATTAATAATAAAGAACCCAATAACGAAAAAATAGTAGTGAATTTTCGATTTAATCCCATTAGTAAATTACTCCCTTCACTACTATTTTTCTCTATTATTATTGATATTCCTTTATAATTACCCTCATTTAATTATGCTAAAAACTTACTTTTCATCTCCTCAACTATACTATAATTATTCTTCTCTATACCTCCTAATTCAATATCAGGCTTTAGATGTCCATGAAAATCACTACCAGCAGTTATCAACATCTGATGATTAGCTGCCCACTTTGCAAACTCCTCATTTTCTTTAATTGAATGATATGTACTATAAGCTTCCATTCCATCTAAACCACTATCAATTAATTCATATAAAATTTCTTCATTATCATCTAAGTTTATAGCTGAACCTGGATGTGCTAAAACTGCAATACCATTTAATTCTTTAATTAAAGCAATTATATCACGAGAATCAGGCATATTAGCAGGTACAGAAGCCGGCTTCCCAGGCAAAAAATAATCTAAATAAAAATTAAAGTATGGTTGGTCACTTCTTTGACCATTATAATAAGGTTCTAATCTAGGATCCTTATCATTTAAACCATTATTTAAAAGAACCTTAGCTATAATTCCACCAACAGGAATTATATTAGCTTCTTCTTCTACATCTTCCCAATTAATCGCAAAATCCATCTCCTGCAGAAGTTTTACTCTCTCTTTAGCCTGCTGATATTGTTTATCTCTAATATTTTTAGTAATCTCTATTAGTCTATTATCATGCCAATCTAAATAATACCCTAATATATGAAGATTTTCTTCTTTATATTTAGTATCAAACTCTATTCCTGGAATAACTTCAATCTCTTCCTCTTCTCCTGTTTGTAACGCTTCCTCTAACCCATCTACAGTATCATGGTCTGTAATAGCAATAGCTTTTAAACCTTTCTTTTTAGCCATACTTACTATTTCTCTCGGTCTAATCTCACCATCAGCACTGTAACAGGTGTGAGTATGTAAGTCTACTTTATCCATCTCTCTTCCCCCTCATTTACCACATAAAAAAAGTCCAAAAGAGCTATCCACTCTATTGGACTTTAAATTCAAATATTTATCTATAAAACCCTAAAGATTAACCCCATCACTTCAGCTTCTTTGACTCCTTTAACTGAAATCCAATAGGCTTTCTTACCTTTTTGATAATAGTAATTATTCATCCCCATACCTTTAGTCTGAAAGAACTTAATACCACTAATTTGAAAGGCACTTGGTTGCATAAAGACATCACTATTATTTGTGATTTTTTCTGTCATTACCTCAATTTGCTTTGTAGCTGCTTCTACACTCTTAGCTTCAGAGACCCAAATTTCGACCATATGATCTCCTTCACCATAAGTTGCTACATATCCATTTGTTACATCGATAGTAGTTCCATGTAAATCTTCTATGCTTTTAATAGCATTTTGGCCTGATAAGAACTTTACTAATTTTAACCCACCAATATTTTTAGGAAAACCAGCCTCATTAGTCTCAATTTTGGCTGATATTTGTTCATGTGGTGATTTTTCTGTATCTGTATTATCTCCTGCATGAGGATTATCTTGTTGATCCTTTTGATTCTTATCTTGTTTATTATCCCCTTGTTGATTACCTCCACTATTACTTACCACTTCTTCCATAGGAACACCTTGTTTCTTACCAGGAGTCCAACTTGATTGTTTAGTAGCAATTAAACCAGCCAATAAAACAACAGCTAAAACTAAAATTATTATCTTCTGTTTATCCATATTATTTTCACCTCTCACTATAATTTTAATTCATTTTTTCTATATTCTTCTTCATAAACTCAACTTCTTCTTCTAAATTCTTCTGTTTTCTACCAATAAGCATAGTGTACCCAAAGATAATGATCCAAATTATTAAATAGCCAGCAAACAGATAATTTAGCTTATCCATCTTAACAGCCTCCCTATTAAAAAATCTCTCTTATTCTTTAGTTATATTGATAACCACGTAAGTTATCTTTCATTTCTTTAACTTTATTCCCTAATATTTCTACTTTAATTCTTCTAGCCAACAAGTAAAAATAAAGCAAAGTAAAAGCTGCGATACTGACTAATAAAGTATGTAGCATTGGTGGGGCTAAATTCATACTTCCACCTTCTAATACTTGAGGATGAATCGTTCTCCACCACCTAATAGACATAAACACAATAGGTACATCAATAAAACCAACTATACCAAAGACAGCCGCAAACCGAGCCTTCTTTTCACTTTCATCAGCCGACGCTCGAATTATGATATATGCAATATAAATGAACCACAGAATTAAAGTAGTAGTCAATCTAGGGTCCCAAGTCCACCAAGCATTCCAAATCGGTCGAGCCCAAATAGGTCCAGTGATTAAAACTATAGTTGTAAAGACCACACCTATTTCAGCTGAAGCTAAACCTAGAATATCCCAGATTGTATTACGACTCTTAAGATAAAGAATGCTAGCTATAAAGACTACAAAAAAAGCAAAAAATGCAATCCAAGCTGCAGCCACATGAAAATAAAAAAGTCGTTGAATATGCCCCATAACCTTTTCTGTAGGAGCATAATTAAAGACCATATACAATCCTATAGAAGTAACTATGAAGGATAATATCCCTAAAATGTTACTATATTTATTACCTCTATCTAATATCTCCACTATTTACACCTCCAGCAAAAACTCAAATAACATAAATGGAACAGTAATAAAGATTAAATCATAAATTCCTAATATCTTTAACCAGGGTAAAATTTCACTAATGCCCTTACCAATAAAAATAGCTTCTGTAGATTCTACTGCACCAATTATTAGAGGTACAACTACAGGAAAAAGAATAATTGGTAGTAATACTTCACTCGTTCTAGTATTAGCAGTTAGAGCAGCCAAGAATGTCCCAATAGAAACAAAACCAAAGGTTCCTAACAAAATAACCAAAACTAACTTAAGTATAGACCCACTGAATCTGTAATCAAACAGAATAATAAAGATTGGTAAAGAAATAAATTCTACAATTAACATCAAAATTAAATTGGTAATTACTTTACCAAAATAAATAACACTTCTGTCAGCCGGACATAACATCAAGCCCTGAATACTATTATTCTTTTTCTCTGAAACAAATGAACGGTTCAGTCCTAAGATTCCTGAGAATATAAATGCAACCCAAATAATGCCTGGAAAGACTTGTTGTAAATCTTTATCAGTAGGATCAAAAGCAAAACTAAAGATAACTATAACTAAAAAAGCAAAGATTAACATAGCACTTAACATTTCTTTTGTTCTAAATTCTGATTTTAAATCCTTCCAGACCAATGCCTTTACTTGTTTAAAAAAAGTCATTTACTACTCTCCTAACACTTCTTTATATTTCTTCTGTAA
Source organism: Selenihalanaerobacter shriftii (assembly GCF_900167185.1). Classification (NCBI taxonomy): domain Bacteria; kingdom Bacillati; phylum Bacillota; class Clostridia; order Halanaerobiales; family Halobacteroidaceae; genus Selenihalanaerobacter; species Selenihalanaerobacter shriftii. The sequence goes on along the minus strand of NZ_FUWM01000020.1, from coordinate 30,159 downwards.
CTCTGATAAGGTGAACTCAGCACTAACTCCTTCAAACTTGATTTGACCATTAACTAATATTAAAAAACTATCACTTAAATTTAATCCTTGCTGGAAATTATGAGTAATCATTACTATAGTTCGTTGCTTAGTATTAAGATCATTAATGACCGTATTTAACATTTCAATGGCATGTTGATCTAAACCAGTATATGGCTCATCTAATAATAGTAAATCTGGCAAGTGAAGAATAGCTCGAGCAATAGATAATCTTTGTTTCATCCCTCGAGAAAAAGTTCGGACTAAGTCATGAAAACAAAAATTCAGCCCTACTTTATCAATCACATTAAAAATACAGTCCTCTAGATCGGGTACTTCATACATTTCCCCATAGAATTTTAAATTTTCATAAGCAGTTAAATCATCATATAAGAAAGTATTATGAGAAATCACTCCAATATCTTTTCTTAAACTGATTGCTTCCTCAGTAACTTTTTCATTAGCAATTTCTAATTCTCCACTAGTTAAATTAGTAACTGTAGAAAGCAACTTTAAAAGAGTAGTTTTGCCCGCTCCATTTGGACCAAAAACACTTAAAACTTCTCCTGCTTCTAAAGAAAAACTAATATTATTTAAAATATTCTTCTTTCCTATATCTTTACTTAAATCTTTGACTGATAGTAATGACTGATTACCCACTGACTTCACTCCTTAGCTTTTTTAGCTAGCCTCTTCTCCCATAACTTCTAATGCTAATTTCTGTAATCTTTCTTTTATTTTCTTATAATCATTTTCAGATAGTTTATCCATATGATAATCAAGTTCTACTTCATTCAATTCAGAAAAAATAGCTTCTTTACGTAACTCTTTATCTGCTTCTAAAGTTGTCAGCCGTCCATCATAATCTATTTCATCTACCCCTTCATCCACTATAATTGGATACCCTATCAAATAAAGTACCATAGCTCCTAACAGTATTCCTGTCATTAAGCTCACTACCATCCCTCCCTATGAATTATACTTTCTTGTGTAACTCTTTCATTAACTCAATAGACTGTTTTCTTTCATCTGGCCAGACTGCAATTAAAGTACCTATAACTAGTACATTTACCCCAAAAAATAACCAGCTAACTAACGGATTGACAACTACTTGAAATATAGCTTGTTTACCACTTTCAGACCAGCCTGCTAAGATCAAGTATAAATCTTCTTTAATTCCACTTTCAAAATCCACTTCAGTAACCGGTTCTTCCCATGTCTTAAAATACTGTTTTGCCGGTGTTAATTTAGTATATGGTTTACCATTCTTCTTAATATTTAAATCAGCATAGACTGTTGTTTTATTAGGATCTTCATTAATTCTTAAACCATTATACTTCATACTATAACCTTCGAATTCAATTACTTCTCCTTTTTTAACTGTTACTTCAGTCTGCTTTTTATAAGCACTAGAACCTGTAATTCCAATAATCATAATAATAACAGACAAGTGAACTATATACCCACCATAACGACGTCGATTACGAGAAACTAATCTTCCTAAAGCAGTTATAACTCCTTCATCTGTCATCTTCATCCTGGCTTTAATACCTTTATAAAACTCTAAAATAGTAGTTAAGAAGACAAAGAAGGCTCCCGTTACAGCTAATAAGGAATATAATTTATTAACTCCTAGGATAGTGTAGACTGCTATAGCGAAAATAAGACTCAAAATTGATGGTAGTAAGAAATTTTTCTTAAGATTTTCTGCAGATGATTTTCTCCAAGCTACCAAATGACAAACTCCAATTAAAAATACTAATAAGATTCCAATAGGAACTGTTACTTGATTAAAGAATGCTTGCCCTACTGTAACTTTAACTCCAGTGACCAATTCAGAAATAGCTGGATAAATCGTTCCCCAGAATACAGCAAAAGTGGCTCCAATCAATAACAAATTATTAAGTAAAAAGCTGCTTTCTTTAGATAATATAGCCTCGAATTCTTTTCCACTTTTAAGTATTTTAAGTCTAGAAAAGACTAATGCCAAAGAACTCACTATTAAAAACCACATAAAGTAGAAGAAATATAATCCTATTCTTGAATTACCAAAGGCATGTACTGATGAAATAACTCCACTACGAGTTAAGAAAGTTCCAAATATATTTAAAATAAATGTAGTAATAATTAATAATACATTCCAAATCTTTAACATCCCTTTACGTTCTTGAATCATTACTGAATGGAAGAAAGCTGTACTTGTTAACCAAGGTAATAAAGAAGCATTCTCTACTGGGTCCCAAGCCCAATAACCTCCCCAACCTAGCTCTACATAAGCCCATTCTCCACCAGAAATCATACCTATACTTAAAAATAACCAAGCAACTAATGTCCATCTTCGGGTTAACTTAATCCAAGTAGCACCTGTCTTCTTTAAGAATAAAGCTGCTAGTGCATATGCAAATGGTACTGTAAAACCAACATATCCTAAATAAAGGGTTACTGGATGAATTACCATCCCAATATTCTGTAACATTGGATTCATACCTTGCCCATCTTGAGGCATATATCCTAAGGTAGTAAATGGATCTGTTTCAAAATTTAACATTACAACAAAAAACAAACTAATTAACATCATAACTAAACTAGCATATTGTTTTAATTCTGCTCCCTGTGCCTTCTTTGATTGAGAGATTATAGCTGCATAAATAGATAAAACCCAATACCATAATAAAATTGACCCACTATTTCCAGCCCAAAAAGCTGAAATCTTATAAAATAAAGGTAAAGTCTGATTAGTATAGTGAGCTACATATTCAATACTAAAATCACCAGTAATTAACGCATAAAGTAAAGCTGCTGATGCTACAGTACTTAAAATAGCATTAGCAAATATCCCATTTTCGGCACTCTTTAATAATCTCTTGTTCTTTTGCATTAACCCTAAAATATATGCAATTACTGTATAAATAACTACAGCCAACGAGATTAATAAAGCTATTGATCCTACCCCTGCCATATTATTTCCTCCCTAATAAATTATTTATTCTTTTTTAACCCTTTCTGGATTTTTCGCTTCATACTTAGAAGGACATTTTAACATTAAATCATCTGCCCTAAAGTATTGATCTTGGGTATATTCCCCTTGTACAATGGCTGTTACCCCCTCTTTAAAGTTATCAGGTTTCACCCCATCATACTTAACCAAGATAGTCTTATTCCCTTCCTTTTCTTTAATCTTAAAATTCAATTGAATCTCTTCAGGCTGCCAATCTATAGAATCACCAATAATTGTCCCTGAAACTTTAAGCGGCTGACCATAAACCTCGTCTCCCTTAGCTAATACTTCCTCTATAGTCAAAAAGTAACTTGATGAACCACTTATTCCTGAAAAAAGTAAATATCCAAATCCGATTAATAAAATTAAAATTCCTATTCCCATCTTTGTCTTCTTTGTCATTACCAACCCTCCTTTACAATAATATATTATTTTACCATTTATTACAATAATTATTCTAATAATATTTATTCTATCATTAACTAAATACTTCTATTTGATGTTCTTAATTTCACAAGTGTTCTACTTACACCCCCCTAACTCCTTAATAAATATCTGCTTCTGCTAAATATTACTTTACTAATATAATTCTAGAAGCCATTCTTAAATCCTTTAATAGAGAATTATCTTTTTGTGAATTTTTTGTGAAGAAAAAGATAAAAAACTAAAATATTAAAAAACAGCCTTTATCCATCATGGCTTCAGGCTGCTTTCTAATAAATTAATTTATTACAAAATCATTCTCTAATCTGACCTTCTCCATAAATAACAAACTTAGTAGTAGTTAATTCATTAATACCCATAGGACCCCGAGCATGAAGTTTTTGAGTACTTATCCCAATCTCAGCTCCTAATCCAAACTCTCCACCATCAGTAAATCTAGTAGATGCGTTAACATAAACAGCAGCAGCATCAACTACATTTAAAAATTCACGAGCTTTATGGTAATTCTCAGTAATAATCGCTTCTGAATGTTTAGTATTATATTTATGGATATGATCTACAGCCTCTTCTAAGCTACCTATTACTTTAATAGCTAAAATATAATCTAAATATTCTGTTTCCCAATCTTCTTCTGTAGCAGAAATAATATCAGTTCCTAACTTTTGAACAATTTCATCGCCTCTAATCTCTACATCTAATTCCTGTAACTTCTTAATCACTTCTGGTAAAAATTCTTCAGCTATATCCTTATGAACTAATAAAGTTTCCATGGCATTACAAACGCCAGGGCGTTGAGTTTTAGCATTGATTATTATATCTTTTGCCATAACAACGTCAGCTTCATTATCGATATAAGTATGGCAATTACCAACTCCAGTTTCAATTACTGGTACTGTTGAATTATTAACAACTGCTTGAATAAGTCCAGGTCCGCCTCGTGGAATTAAAGCATCTAAGTATTCGTTTAATCCAAAAATGACCTGAACAGCCTCTCTATCAGTAGTCTCAACTAATTGAATAGCACCTTCAGGAATCCCATTCTCATAAGCAGCTTTAGAAATAACTTCAGCCACCGCTTTATTGGAGTTAATTGCCTCCGAGCCACCGCGTAATAAAATGGCATTACCTGATTTCAGACATAAACCGGCAGCATCAACAGTAACATTAGGTCTAGCTTCATAAATCATACCGATAACCCCTAATGGGACCTGTACTTTACCAATCTGCAACTCATTAGGTCGTTTCTTCATCTCTAATACTTCTCCAATGGGATCATCGAACTGTTCTACCGCTCTTAAACCGTTGGCCATCTTCTTAATTCGTTCTTCAGTCAACAATAATCTATCCATCAATGCCTCGCTTAAACCTTTATCTTTTCCATATTCTAAATCTTTCTTATTAGCGGCAAAAATTTTATCTACATTTTCTTCTAATGCATCAGCCATAGCTAACAAAGCTTGATTCTTAAGATTAGTATTTAAGTTTGCTAATTTTCTAGCTGCTTTATGTGCCGCTTTAGCCTTCTTAACCACTTCTTCTTTAATACTCATCTTCTTATAAACTCCTTTCTCTACATACAGACTAAATTATCTCGATGAATAACCTCATCATAATCTTTATATCCTAATTTATCTTCAATTTCTGTCGACTGTAATCCTTTTATTGCTTCAACTTCAGAAATAGAATAATTAACAATACCTTTAGCAATCTTTTCTTTATCTTCAGTTACCACATCAACTACATCACCGGTTTGGAATTCACCTTCTATTTCTACAACCCCACACGCTAATAAACTTTTACCGTGATTTAATAATGCATCTGCTGCACCTTCATCTATCATAAGTTCGCCTTGGACTGATAGATTAAAAGCTATCCATTTTTTACGAGCAGCTAAATTTTGTTCAACAGGAGTAAAGACAGTCCCGGGATTCTCTCCTTGAACAATCTTACGTAATACATCTCCTTGACTTCCCTTAGCTATTATCATAGGAATACCAGCCTTAGTACTAATTTTAGCAGCTTCAATTTTAGTAATCATGCCGCCAGTCCCTCTATCAGTTCCAGCACCTTGCGCTAAACCTTCTAATTCTGAATCAATTTCATTAACTTCAGGAATTAACTCTGCTGTCTCATCAGTACGAGGGTCTCCGGTATATATCCCTTCTACATCAGATAGGATAACCAACAAATCAGCCTCTGCTAAATTAGCAACTAAAGCTGATAATGTATCATTATCCCCAAATTTAATCTCATCTACTGCTATTGTGTCATTTTCATTAATTATTGGTATAATGTCATAATCAAGTAATTTTAATATAGTATTGCGGGCATTCAAATATCTCTTTCGTTCAGTAATATCACTACGGGTCAGCAAAATTTGGGATGGGATTTGCCCATATTCACTAAAAATTTTCTCATAGATCTGCATCAATAAACCTTGACCCACTGATGCCAAAGCCTGTTTTTCTGGAATAGTTCTAGGAGGATCATCTAAACCTATTTTTCCTCTCCCAGCACTAATCGCTCCAGAAGTTACTACTATTAACTCTTTCCCTTGGTTTCTAAGATCAGCTAGCTGCCTAACTAAAACTTCAATCTGACCTAAATTCAATTTAGAAGTAGGGTGAGTCAACGTACTACTACCTACCTTAATTACAATTCTTTCTGCTGCTTGTAACTCTTCTTTTATTGACATTTCCATCACCACAACTTATAAAGTATTAGTTTGGTAAATTATATATAGGGTCTTCATCGTTACGACGATAAATTAAAAACACATTCCCTATTACCTGTACAACTTCTGCTCCACACTCCTCAGCTAATTCATCAGCAGCTTCGCGTGCTGTATAAAGAGAATTATTCAAAGCTCTAACTTTAATTAATTCTCTAGCTTCTAAAGCATCATCTGTCTGTTCTACTAAATTAGAATTAATACCATCTTTTCCAATCTGTACTATAGGATTCATCTGATTACCTTTCCCTCTTAAATAACTTCTCTGTTTTCCGGTTAACATCCTGCCCAACTCCTTTCATTTTTGTATTTTAATTTTACTCTTCATAATATTCAAATTCTATGCTACCGATTCTAACTGTGTCACCTTCTTGAATTCCTTCAGCTTTTAAAGCTTCTTCTACCCCCATTTTTTCCATTGTTCTTGCTAAATAGTAAGCAGCATCTTCATTATTTAATTTAGTCATGGCTACTCTTCTTTCAATCTCTTCACCATTAACTTCAAATATTCCATCCTTCTTAGTAATATAGAAGCCCTCTTCTTCATTAGTAGGTTGCGGACCTTTAATAACAACTTCCTCCTTTTCAGGAGCAATATCAACAATATCATCAGCCTCTTTAACTAACTTATCTACAGTCTTAATTAATTCTTTAACTCCCTCTCCTGTTACAGCTGAAACTGGAAAGACTTGATAACCTCTTGTTTCCAGTTCAGACTTAATCTCTTCAAAATTATCTTGAGCTGGAGTTAAATCCATTTTATTAGCTACTACTACTTGTTCTCTTTCCAGTAATTGCGAACTAAAACTTTCTAGTTCTTCATTAATAACTTCAAAGTCTTCTAAAGGTTCTCTTCCTTCTATACCCGAAACATCTAAAACATGAACAATCACTTTAGTTCTCTCTAAATGACGTAAAAATTCATCTCCTAATCCAATTCCTGAATGTGCTCCTTCAATTAACCCAGGAATATCAGCCATTACAAAACTACTATAATCTCCAGTCTTAACTACTCCTAAGTTAGGCTTTAGAGTAGTAAAATGATAATTACCGATTTTAGGTTTAGCGGCTGACACATTAGAAATTAAAGTCGACTTTCCTACGTTTGGAAAACCAACTAGACCTACATCAGCTAATAACTTTAATTCCAATCTTAACTTCATCTTTTCACCAGGTTCCCCATTCTCAGAAAACTTCGGTGCTCGTCTAGTAGAAGACTTAAATCTAGCATTACCTCGACCACCACGGCCACCTTCTGCAACAACTACTCGTTCACCTTCGTCTATTAAGTCAGCTACTATTTCGTCAGTCTTATCATCATAGACTACAGTCCCTGGAGGTACAGTTATTATTAAATCATCTCCAGTTTGACCATGCTGATTCTTACCTTTACCATTTTCACCATCTTCAGCATCATAATGTTTTGTTTCTTGAAAATCCATTAGAGTATTTAATCCTTCATCCACTATAAAGACTACATCTCCACCTAAACCTCCATCACCCCCATCTGGGCCTCCTTGAGGTTCAAATTTTTCACGACGAAAACTAGTGGCTCCGTTTCCACCTTTTCCACCTTTAACTTCAATAATCGCTTCATCTATAAACACCGTTTTCACCTCACTTACATTGCTAAAAATTATGTATATCCTACCAACCATTATACCCAACTATTAAGAATTCTATATGAAATAAATATATAACTATAAAAACTCCCAGTAGATATTTACCTACTGGGAGTTAAAAGTCTAATATATTTATGCCATCATCTCTAACTGCTCTTCAGTATAAACACTCACCTGACGTGTCTTCTTACCTTTTCTTTCAAAAGTAACATATCCGTCAGACTTAGCAAATAATGTGTCATCTCCACCTCGACCTACATTTAATCCAGGCTTAAACTTAGTTCCTCTCTGTCTTACAATAATGCTTCCAGCTTTAATATGCTGTCCGTCATGACTCTTAACTCCTAGACGCTTAGAGATACTATCTCGACCGTTTTTAGAACTACCTACACCTTTTTTCTGTGAGAATAATTGTAGATTCATTTTTTTAAGCATCTTTTTTACCCCCTTCCACTACTTTAAGATTATCGGGATACGATTCTTCTGTTTTCATTAGTCCAGTAACCATCACTTCTAGAATAAGCTTTACATCATCATTAGAAGAATAATCTTCTAAATCACAAATTAACCAACCATCTTCAGTTTTAACTAATATATCTTCTAAACCTAAATTTTCAATTATCCCAAAAACAGCTGTTTGTAAAATTGCTGACACGGCAGCACAGACTATATCACTACCATACTCATCAAAATGCGCATGGCCACTAGAACAAAAATAATTTATTTCACCATAGTCATTTCTATTAATAGTTACTGTTACCATAGTTCTACGCTTCTATCTTTTGAATTCTTACTTTAGTATAAGGCTGACGATGTCCCATCTTCTTACGATAATTATTCTTAGGCTTATATTTGAAAACAATAATCTTATCACCTTTACCATGATCTAAAACTTCACCAGCAACTTTAGCACCATCAACATTAGGCTGTCCAACTTGAAAACCATCTTCAGTAGAGACAGCTTTTACAACTTCAAAATCTACTGTCTCACCTTCGTCAGCATCCAACTTTTCAATTTCGATTATCTGTCCTTCTTCTACTTTATGTTGCTTACCACCTGTTTCTATAATTGCGTACATTACTTTGACACCTCCTCTACCTCAGACTCGCCGATAACTAGGTAAACTTTAAGAAACTTCTAAAGTTTTTCAAACCCGTACCGAGCGGTTTTGGTAAAACACCATCATATTTACCATTTACAACTCAATATTCTAGCATATTTTACGTATAATGTCAAGTCCAAATCGCTCGAATCACTTCGCCTTTAGCATAAGTTCGGTAAACATCAGTAATTTCTACTTTTACAGTTTCACCGACTAAATGACCACCTTCAATAATATCTATAATGAATCCTTCTATCCTTGAAATTCCATCTTGTTTGTTAGTAACATGAGTCTCTTCTATCTCTAGAGTTATCTCTTCACCTACTTCTACCGGTGAAGCCAACTCTGCAATTTTTTCTTTGCTACTTATATCTACTATCTCAATCTCTTCTATATGTAATTCTTCAGAACCTTTTACATAAATATGTCTATGTAACTCTTCTTCTAATTCTTTAAGATTATTGCCTCCTAAACCTATCAACCTAGAAGCTACCCGAGGATGAACTTTTAATAATACCGCCTCTTCATCACACTCTGCAAAGATATGCCGTAATTTCCGAATCGCTCTTAACGCAATTGTATCTTCCGATAAAACTCTCCCTCGACCTTCACAATATGGACAGGATGTTTGTAGAAACTCTTCTACTCCTTCTTTTTCTTTCTTACGAGTCATTTCAACTAATCCTAATTCTGTTAAACCTAAGATAGTAGTTTTAGTCTTATCCTTTTTCAATTCTGCTTCTAATACAGATAATACCTGATTCTGATCTTCTCTATTATCCATATCAATAAAATCAATAATAATGATACCCCCGAGATCCCTTAACTTAATCTGTCTAGCTATCTCTTCAGCTGCTTCAATATTAGTCTTAAGTACAGTATCTGCTAAATTTGTACTTCCCACATATTTACCAGTATTTATATCAATAGCAGTTAAAGCTTCAGTAGGATCAAAAACAATATACCCACCACAATCTAACCATACCTGCCGCTGTAAAGTCTTCTCAATCGCTCCTTCAATTTCATAGTAATCAAATATAGGTTTGGACTTTTGATATAATCTTACTTTAGATTGTAAATGTGGAGATATAAAACTTAATAATTCTTTTATATCTTCATATTCCTCTTTATCATCTATTGACATTCGATCTACCTTATTAGTAAATTTATCCCTGACTAATTTATTAACTAAATTTAAATCCTTATGAATTAAAGCTGGTGCTTGACTATTGTGATAGTGATGATTAGTCTTATCCCATAATCTAAGCAAAAAATTTAAATCATGTTTTAATTCAGACCTAGATTTATTAGCCGCAGCAGTTCGAACAATGACTCCTTTATCATCCGGTTTTAATTCATGAGCTATCTTCTTTAATCTATTTCTTTCCTTATTATCAGTAATGCGGCGAGAAACTCCTACATGATCTACCGTAGACATTAAGACTAAATATCTACCTGGTAAATTCAAATCACAGGTAGCTCTAGCCCCTTTAGTGCCCAAAGGTTCTTTAGTAATTTGAATCATGATTTTTTGTCCAGGCTGCACTACTTCTTGAATAGATAGATTTTTATTTTGTTTCTTTTTCCCAACCAAGGAAAAAGCATCACTTACATGTAAAAAAACATTCTTATCTAAACCTACATCAACAAATGCAGCCTGCATCCCTGGTAATACATCAGCCACTCTTCCTTTATAGATATTTCCCACTATTCGTTGTTCATCATCTCGCTCAAAATATATTTCAGCTAATTCTTTATCTTCTAAAATTGCTACTCGTGTCTCTCGCGGATCAATATCAACTAAAATTTCCTTAACCATAACTTTTCATCTCCCTATTAAATTTCCAACATTTATTCTAAACTACTTCACAAGGAGTAATTAACTTATTCTTTCCTTATTAATTCGTAAAGATAATAGACTAATACCAATTCATAATTCAGAATAGTCATCTACTAAATGATATAAAATTAGTATTTAATAAATGATAATTTTTTATTATTCTATCTTATAATTAATACTACTTTTTTACATTCTGGATAAAACTATAAAATCCCTTTATTTAACTATTACTTAGATTAATTCCTTAACTCGAGTATTAATGCCAAAATTTAACATACCATCAATAATTTCTTCTTCAGTCAAAGTAGCAACAATATCCAGATTTTGATTTAATATCACAACAGTGTGAAAATATTTAGGTTTAAATTTTTCTATAATTCTTTTAATTTGAGCATCTTTTATGACAACTAGTTCTTCATTTCTTAAAATTTCCTCTGCTTGTAACCTTTCCTCTTTTTGAGCCAGATATCTCATTAATATAAAGATGCTATTTTTATTCTCTTTAGAAGCAGAAATATAAATAAAAAAAGCAATAATTAATATAATTATATTAAAATATCCTAACCATAAACCAATAATAGCTAATATTCCTACTCCTATAGATAAATACTTACTGATTTTAATAGATAATTTAGTAGCCTGCCTAAATCCTAATTTCTCTGTTTTAACTGCTCTTAAAATTCTACCTCCATCTAATGGAAAAGCCGGAAGTAAATTAAAGAAAGCAATGATTAAATTAGTCCTAATAAAAAAGAGACTCCAATCAACAGAAAATAAAGAATATCTTAAAGCAACTATCATTCCCATGGCCAAGAACAGATTACATATAGGTCCTGCTAAAGCAGTTTTAATCTCAACTAATGGCTCTAATTCTAACAAATCTCCATACTTAGCTACTCCTCCAAAAGGTAATAACTCTATCTCATCTATGGAAACATTGTTGTTTTTAGCTACTATTACATGAGATATCTCATGTAATAAAGCAACTCCAAATGTAATCAAAGCTTTATCTAATAACCGAAAATAACCAAATATCAAAATTACAACCAAAAATAATAGATTTAATTTTATCTTAACTCCCCAAATTTTAATTATGTACATCTTAATTCCACCTTAATATTCATATTTACTATAAAATATATTAAGGTAGAATTAAGTATATGATATTCTAAAAAATTAATTTCTTCTTTCGAATATTAACATTAATGATTAAACCGATAGCTAGAATATTTGTTAACAATGAACTTCCTCCATAACTAATAAATGGTAATGGAATCCCAGTAATTGGCATAATTCCAACTACCATTCCTACGTTCTCAAAGATATGAAAAATAAACATAGACAGAATACCTACCACTAATAATTGTCCAAAGTCATCTTTAGCCTCTAAAGCTACCTTAATTGCTCTCCAAATTAAAATAAAATAACAGATTAAGACTACTGCTACTCCTATAAACCCAAACTCTTCCCCCAACACTGAAAAAATAAAATCGGTATGTTTTTCAGGTAAAAAACCTAATTGACTCTGAGTTCCATCAAATAAACCTTTACCCAATAAACCTCCAGAACCAATAGCAATCTTAGATTGAATTATATTATACCCATAACCTAATGGATCTAAATTTGGATTCCAAAAAATTATTAATCTCATTAATTGGTATTCTTTTAATGGAATAGGTACCCCAAATTGAAAATGTGCTATTAACATTCCTCCAATTAAGGCACAAACCGTCCCGGCTATACTAAAATAATATTTAAGATTAGCCCCTGCAATATAAAAAATCCCAGCAAAAATTGCTAACAAAACCAAAGTCGTTCCTAAATCATTTTGAAGTAAAACTAATATAATAATTGGTACAATATATAAGCAAGAGAATATAAAATGCTTTAATTCTTTTAACTTTTGCCTACGATCTGCTAAAAAGTTAGCTAGAGCAATAATCATACCTAATTTAGCTAATTCCGATGGCTGAAAACTTAACGATCCTAATTGAATCCAACTCTTAGATCCAGCAACCTCTTTTCCTAAAAACAAAACTCCAACTAACATTAGAATAGTCAACATATATATAAGATTAGAATAATTTCTTAAAGCTCTATAATCGAAGATTAGACTTACTATTACTAAAATTACCCCTAATATAGCGGCTATTAATTGCTTCATAATAAATCGATTACCAACTGAACCATCGATATGTGTAGCACTATCAATAATCAATATTCCTATTGCTATTAAAATAAGTGTTATCAGCGGAATTAAATAGTCTAAATCTTGAAGTAATTTCTTCATCCTGATATTCTTTAAACTCATGCTCTTTACCTCCTAACGAACGAGCTAGTTAAAGGCCTCATTATAGATTATATATTACTTCAACTAACTAGTCTACCTTGTTAGGCAAAAAAATCAGACCAGGAAATCCTGGTCTGATTAATTTAACTATTTTTTTACAGTTCTATTTAATGATTTCACTGGAATATTAGCGACTAATGCCATGCTTTCATTATCTTTATCTAAATCTATATTTAAATTTTCTTGTTCAATTTCAACATATTTAGAAATAACTTCAATTAAATCTGCTTCCATATCTTCTAATAGTTCAGGAGAGATATTAATTCGGTCATGAATTAAAACTAACTTTAATCTTTCTTTAGCTAAGTCTTTACTATCAGTTCCTTCTCCAAAGAAACTTTTAATTTTCTCTAACACTAAATATACCTCCTCCTAAATTATCCTAAACCAATAATTCTTTTAAATTTATCCATTATCCCTTGCTCCAAAGGCATCAATGGTACTTCTTCTCCTTCAATTCTTCTAACAATATTTTCAAATGCTTTACCTGCTTGAGTACTTTTTGCAGTTAAAACAATTGGTTCTCCTTTATTAGTAGAAACTACAATTCCTTCATCATCAGGTACTACTCCTAATAACTTAATGGCTAAGATTTCAATCATATCATCAATCCCCATCATATTACCTTTTTTAACCATATCTATTCTGATTCTATTAATGATTACTTCTGGGTCCTTGACTCCTTCAGCCTCTAGCATACCAATAATTCTGTCAGCATCTCTAACAGCAGAAACTTCAGGAGTAGTCACGATTATAGCTCTATCAGCTCCTGCTATAGCATTCTTAAAGCCCTGCTCAATACCTGCTGGAGAATCAATAAGTACATAATCGAATTCCTTCTTTAACTCAATACATAAATCTTTCATTTGTTCTGGATTAACAGCAGTTTTATCTCTGGTTTGAGCTGCAGGTAATAATGTCAAACTATTATACCTTTTATCCTTAATTAAAGCCTGTTCAAGCCTACAATTCTCTTCTACAACGTCCACAATATCATAAACAATTCTATTCTCTAACCCCATAACTACATCTAAATTTCTTAAACCTATATCAGCATCTATTAAAGCTACTTTCTTACCTAATTTAGCTAGTCCTGTCCCCAAGTTGGCAGTAGTAGTGGTCTTTCCTACTCCTCCTTTACCTGAGGTAATTACTAATGCTTGTCCGGCCATAAATAATCCTCCCTTTTTAACTTAATTAATTTTTTAAAACTTTAATAAGAATATCTCCACCTTCAATTAGAGCAATCTCTGGTTTATTAGGATGCTTAATCTCTCCATCTGGAGACCTACAGATTTTATTCCCAATCCTTAATTGAGTAGGCTGTAGTCTAAAAGCTGCAATTGTAGCATCTTCTTTTCCAGTAGCCCCAGCATGTCCTACTCCTCTAAAGGTTCCCATCACCATAATATCCCCTTTAGCTACTACTTCTGCTCCTGGATTAACATCACCTTGAATAATTATATTTCCATCATACTCAATTGATTGGCCAGAACGCAGAGTCTTGTCCAACCATAAAGTAGAAATTTCAGGTTCATCTTCATTCTTATGGTCCTTTGGATTATCCGGAAGACTATTTTTAACAATCTCTATAACTGATAAACCAGGCAAAGAAGTAAAAAGTTTAATTAATCTCTCTTTCTGTTTAGAACTTAATTCTCTTTTACCAATATCAAGTTTTATTTTAGCATCTATAAAAAAATTCTCTGCTTTAGACGCCTTCTCTTTTAAGTCTTTAATTAAGTAATCAAACTCTACATCTTCATCCAAAACAATTACTAAACTCCCCTTATCCCACTTAAAGAGAATTCTATCCTTCTGCATAATCCACCTTCCCCCTGGCCCAAAATAACATCATTATATTTATTTATTTCGTGAAAAAATTTACATTTCCTTTTTTTCATTTATAAATTATTCTTTTTTTGCATATTATTGTGAATTTTTTGCAGGTTTAGCTTTAGAAATTAAATAACTTTCTAAAATTCTTTTGGCTATTGGCAACGTATTACTACTAGAATTACCATGTTCTAGAAAAACAACTATAGCTACTTGTGGATTATCAGCTGGAGCATAACCAGCAAACCAAGCATGATTATTTCTATTACCTCCGGTCTGAGCCGTTCCAGTCTTACCAGCTACTTTAAATGGTAACTTTTTAAACATATAGGCAGCAGTTCCGTAATTAGTAACTCCTACCATTCCTTCCTGTAAAATTTCAAAAGTCTTCTTTTCAATATTTAATTTATTAAGAATTTGTGATTTGAAATTTTTAACTACCTTGCCTTGATTGTTAATAACTTTATCAACTATCTGTGGAGAATATATAGTACCTCCATTAGCCACAGCAGATACTAAATTGACCAATTGAACCGGAGTAGTCTTTAAGTTCCCTTGACCTATAGAAAGATTAATTGTGTAACCCGGAAACCAAATTTGATTAATTCTTTTGCTGAATATTTTTTCTCTCCAAGTAGGATCAGGAACTAAACCTGATGCTTCATTCGGTAAATCGATACCTGTTTTTTGACCTAACCCATAATTTCTAGCATATTTTTGTAATAATACTTTATCTGTCTTATATAAACGATGGCCTAATTTATAAAAGACAGTATTATTAGAAAATGCAATAGCATCAATGAAATCTAAATTCCCTTGTCCCCCTGTTAACCAATTATTAAATCTAATTCCACCTACTTTGTAATAGCCAGGATCATAGAATTGACTATTAGCAGTTATACCTAACTCTTCAATAGCAGCCGTTCCAGTTACTAACTTAAAAATAGACCCAGATGGTGGAGCGCTTTTTATTGCTCTATTAAATAATGGACGTAAAGAATTAGTATTTAATTCTTCCCATTTTTTAATTGAAATCCCACCAGAAAAGAGTGATAAATTATAATCTGGGGCACTAGCCAAAGCTAAGACTTTTCCATTATTAGGATTTAAAGCTACAACAGCTCCTCCAGTTGGTAGACCTTGAGATTCTTCACTATTCTTATCTTTTGCTTTTTGACGTAACTTCTTTAATTCATTTTTAAGATTCTTCTCAACAATTTTTTGCAATTTAAAATCAATATTCAAAACTAAATCATCACCTGAAATAGGTTGTTCTACCCCTAAAACACGAATTTTTTGACCTAAATTATTTACTTCTATTTGTTTTCTACCATCTTTACCTTGTAAATATCTTTCATATTCTAATTCCAAACCAGTTTTTCCTACAATATCATTAGTTTCATAACCAAACTGCTCATATTCTTTTAATTGAGATGCAGAAATTTCACCTACATAGCCGAGCATATGACTAGCGAAATGACCATAAACATAATCTCTAACCGGCAATTTATCAATAATTACCCCTGGTAATTCACTTTTACTTTCTTCAATAATCACTAATTCTTCTTGGCTTATATCTCTTTTTAATACTACACTTTTATGATTACCCTTTTTTTCAATCTTATCTCTTAATTTGGTTGGTTTAACCTTTAATATTTCTCCTAACTTCTTTAAAGTAAGAGTTAATTCTTCTTGAGCCTTTTCGGGAATAATAGAAACTGTATATGCTAAACGATTTGAGACTAATACTCTACCGTCTTTAGTCTTAATCTTACCTCTTGGCGCTTGAATATCTCTAATATCTATTCGATTTCCATTAGCCAATTTCTGATACTTATTGCCTAATATAATCTGCAAATAAAAACTTCTCCCAATTAAGGTTACAAATAAAATAATAATTATTATTCCAAAATACTTTACACGTTGGTTAAATTTATTTTCTACACCCAACTCAATTTCCTCCTACTATTTTAAATAATTATCTAAAAATTTATATTTAATGTAATACATCATAGGATAAATAAATAGAGATAATAAAATATGATAAATAATTAACGGAAGTGTAACCTCTTTAAATCGAGTCCAAAGTTCAGCCTGTAGCATAATATGATCAGTTAAAATCACCATTAAAAGTTGACTGAAAATAGTAGATACAGTTATAACAAGTCCAGGAATAATAATGCTTTTAGGGTATATCTTCTTTTGTAAAAATCCACATGCATAACCAAGGATTAATTTAATAACTATATTACTACCAAATAATCCACTTGAAAATACATCTTGAATAAGTCCTGTGAAAAATCCTATATAAGCCCCTTTACGATAACCATTAAGCAATGCTGAACTAATTACTATAATTAAAAGCAAGTCTGGAGTTACCCCCCAGACTGGATAAAAAGCAAATATAGTTATTTGTAAAACTAATGAAATTAACATTAATACAAAATAGACTAGGTACTGCATCTACCCGCCTCCTGAATTAAAAATCAGTAATTACTAAGACTTCTTCAAAAGTTTTTAAATCAACAAAAGGTTTAATAATAGCTACACGAGTCAACCCATAGTTTTCAGGTTTTAACTTTTTTACTTTACCAATTAAAATCCCTTTAGGATATATTTTCGATAATCCCGAAGTCACCACTTTATTTCCAGCTTTAACTTCAGCATTCCATGGCAATTTATTCATCTCTAATAATTCTGTCTGACTTAAAGTACCATTTACTATTCCAATTTCACGAGATTCATTTTTAGAAATCAGTCCGCCAATAGCAAAATTAGGATCATTTAATAATAAAATTTGGGCATTATTAGCAGTAACCTTTTCGATTCTACCTATTAAATAACCATTATAAGTAACTGCTAACATTTTCGGTTCTAGTCCAGCTTCACTACCTCGATTAATAGTCACTATTCGAGACCAATTACTAGCACTTTTCCCAATTACCTTAGCGCCTACAATTTCAAAATCTTCTCGCTCTTTAAAATTAAGTAATTTCCGTAATCGACTGTTCTCTTTAGCGATTTCATTTAACTGCTGAACCTTCCAACTTAATTTTTTCACTTCTTTTCTTAATGAAGTATTCTCCTGTTTAACCTGCCGATAATTAAATATAACATTAAAAGTATCTGTCACTTTATCATTTATTATATTTACTCCAGCTAAAAAAGGAGAAACGAACTCAATTACTAAACTTTCACCCCAATCTCCATCAGGCAAGACATTACCAACTAAATTAGCCAATACTAAAATCAAAATTAAAATTACTAGAATAGATATGAACCGATTGTGCTTTGTGAATAAATTAGCCAATAATAACCACCTACTTTGATTCTTTTCTATTTTAAGATAAACGCTTAGGACTTATTAAAACATCACGTAAAGTATTTAATTCATCTAAAACTTTACCAGTTCCATGCACAACAGAATTAAGTGGGTCTTCAGCTAAATATACTGGCATTCCTGTATTATCACATAATAATTTATCCAATCCAGTCAATAATGAACCACCACCAGCCATAATGATACCTCTATCCATAATATCTGCAGATAGCTCTGGAGGAGTACTCTCTAAGGTGTTCTTCACAGCTTTAACTATATCGGCAACTGGTTCTCTTAATGCTTCTTGTACCTCATCTGTAGTAACTGTAATTGTTTTTGGTAAACCATTAACTAAATCTCGACCTCTAATATCCACCTCTTCTTGTTGCTCTACATCATATACGGAACCAATATCCATCTTAACAGATTCTGCTGTTCTCTCACCTATCATCAGATTATAATTGTTCTTTATATAACTAACAATCGCTTCATCCATCTCATCTCCACCGATTCTAATAGATTGTTTAGTAACTATTCCACCTAAAGATATAACAGCTACTTCAGTGGTACCACCACCAATATCTACTACCATATTACCTGTTGGTTCGTGTACAGGTAATCCAGCTCCAATAGCTGCTGCCATCGGCTCTTCAATTAAATAAGCCTCCCTAGCACCAGCATGTAAAGCCGCATCAATCACTGCCCGTTTCTCTACTTCAGTTACGCCTGAAGGAACACAAATAATAATTCTTGGCCTAACTAATCTCTTTCTTTTATGTGCCTTAGTAATAAAATGTCTTAACATTTTTTCTGTAATTTCAAAATTAGCAATAACTCCATCTTTCATTGGTCTAATGGCAACTATATTACCTGGAGTTCTACCAATCATTTGCTTAGCTTCATCTCCTACTTTTAAAACCTCATCACTATCTTTTCTAATAGCCACAACTGAAGGCTCAGTAATTAAAACCCCTTTACCTTTAATATAAACCAATGTATTAGCTGTTCCTAAATCTATTCCCATATCTCGTGAAAATGGTGCAGTCAAAAAGTTCAGTACCATCTTTAGTTGCTCCTTTCTTCCCAACTTATTTGAAATAACCTTTTTCTTTAAGGCTAATATATTCTTCATTTCCAACAATTAAATGGTCTAAAATTTCAATTCCCATTATCTCTCCAGATTTTCGTAACCTATTAGTGACCTTAATATCCTCAGAACTAGGTTCTAGACTGCCGCTAGGATGATTATGTGCCAAAATGATTGCAGCACTATTCCTTCTAATAGCAGGCTTAAATACCTCTCTGGGATGCACTATAGAACTATTTAAACTTCCAACTGAAATTTCTTCTATAGTAATCACTCTATTTTTTGTATTCAATAATACAGTTACAAAATGTTCTCGTTCTAAAAATGACAGTTTAGCTAATAATAAATTAGCCACATCTCGAGGTGAAGTAATAATTTCATCACGTTGTTTAGAACTAGCCATTCTAATTCTTCTACCTAGTTCAACAGTAGCACTAATCTGAGTAGCTTTAGCTAAACCTATTCCTTTTATTTCTTTTAATTCTTCTAGACTTAAGTCTTTTAAAAACTTTAAACCCCCAGCATAAGTTAATAATTTATTAGCCAACTCTATAGCTGTATCACTTCTACTTCCAGTACGAATAATTAAGGCTAATAACTCTGCTGTAGACATAGCCTTTGAGCCAAATTTAAGTAATTTTTCTCTTGGTCTTTCATCTTCCGGTAAATCTTTAATTGTCAAATTCCATTCAACCAAACTTGTCACCAACCTTTATTCAGACTATTTGGTAACCTAACTCTTTACAGTTAATAACTAATTTAGACAACGGTAAACCAACAACATTAGAATAAGAACCATCTATTTTTTCTACAAAGACAGCTCCTCTTTCTTGAATTGCATATCCACCTGCTTTATCCATAGGTTCACCAGTAGCGATATAGTCTGATATATCTTGGTCAGTAAAATCTTTCATTATTACTTTTGTCATTTCATAATCTATCTTTTGTTCTAAAGTATTAGTATCAATAATTGCAAATCCAGTTATAACCTGATGTTCAGTCTCTCTTAACTTAGAAAGCATCTCATAAGCTTCTGCATTAGAATTAGGTTTCCCTAATACTTCATCTTTATAGACTACAACAGTATCAGCACCAATAACTAAACTATTACCAACTCTTTTAGCCACGTCATCCGCTTTAGCTAAAGCCAGTTTCTGTACTAAATCTATAGGATCCTCACCATTAATTTTAGTTTCGTCTACATTACTAGGAATAGTAACAAAGTTCACATAAATCTGCTCTAATAATTCTTGTCTTCTAGGTGATGCAGATGCTAATACTACTTTTTTCATTATCATTCCTCCAACCACTATAAAAGAACCACTATTAATTTCAATTCTTTATTCTTAATTAAATTCCTGTGTAAATTTAAAATTTAATCTTAAATATTTTTCTAAGTGAATAACAGTTAAACCTATAAAAACTCCAGTAGGCAAAGCAAAGAGTAACAAATAGGGTAAATAATAGAATATCCCCCAATTATTTATAACTAAATAAGCTGTTACTATCTGTCCTATATTATGGGCTACAGCTCCTAATAAACTAATCCCTACTATACTAAATTTATCACTTAAATATTTGTAAGCTAGAGCCATTAAACTAAAACTTAACAACCCACCAGCTAGACTTAAATAAAAACTAGTAGTCATAAATGTACCTATTAATAATGATGAAATAATAATCCTTAATAATAATACCTTAAACCCAGCTTTAGAGTCAAACAACACTAATGTTAATAGAATTATACTATTTGATAACCCTAATTTGGCTCCAGGGACTATTATTGAAGTAGGAATTAAAGCTTCAACCATGTGTAAAACTACTGCTAAAGCAGTTAACAATGCTAAGTATAGAAGCTTTTTATAGCTATACACACTTTCCCCTTCCTTCTATTTATTATAACAAAATAATTTAAATAATAATCAAATTTCATACTACTATTAATTAATTATTTACTTACTTATTACTTTAGTTTCAATTAAATTTACTACTTGTTTTATATCTTCTTTATTAAACTGACTTTTATCATTCTCTTTATTCTCAATAATCATCAATATATCTTCATCATCTAATGTAAATAAAGGTTTAGAAAATTTCGCTGGTCGAAATATCTCAATTTTTGGCTTATTACCTGTTTTATATCCTTCAGTTATAATTAAATCAATATCATCACTTATATAATCCTCAATTATATGATCTAAATCAACTTCTGTCTTTAATTCTCTAATCATAGCTAATTTATTCTGTGAAGATAACACAACTGTTTCAGCACCAGCTCGACGATGTTTCCAACTATCTTTTCCTGGTTTATCTATCTCAAAATTATGAGCATCATGCTTAATAGTTGCCACTTTATACCCTCTTTCTTTTATCTTAGGTATTAATTGCTCAATAAAAGTAGTTTTTCCTGAACCTGAATTACCTACCATAGAGACTACTGGTATCATATTGACCACCACCTATCTATTCTAATCATAAAATTATACATAAATTCCCCGTCAATAGCTTTCGTCATATCCAACATAAAGTCCTTTAATATAGCATTATAATATTTACGGAAACTTATTTAAAATCAGGTTGCTTGTCCATAATTTAATACTAAATTTATATATTAAGTACTATTCTTTTATTTCCTATATAAGATAGATAATTACATAGTTATCGTATTATTTGATATTGTTTCCAAATAAAACCATTTTAATAAGGCGCTAAGCATAATTTATATATATTTATTATAATCACCTTAATCAAATCTAAGTCTTAAAATAATATAGTTATATCGTTATTATAATAAGATATAATGCCTTACATAAGTGATAGGCATCACACCAATAGTAAAGAATCCTTATAACTAGCCTATTCTACGTCATTTGAATCATCATTTGTAGCATTTTTAAATTCTTTAATTCCATTACCTATAGCTTTCCCTATCTCAGGTAATTTACTTGGACCAAAAATAACTAAAGCAATAATTAAAATAAGAATTAACTCTGTAGGACCTAATCCAAACATTTCATCCCCTCCTTTAATTTTAAATACTAGCCAATAAGTACGGATTTCTCCTGTCATAATTCCAATTTTTTAGTATTATCTAATTACCTTTTTACTTATTTTATCATGACATATATTAATTTGCAATTAATGGACTTTATCACTTACATACTGACAATTAAAACAGATCTCTTGCGTACTTTTAGCTGTATAAAAATAATCACCACATTCTTGACATTCAATCTTTGACCCACGGAACATTTCAAAACTCTTCTCCAAATCAATCTCTGTAAGTTTTATTTTTTCATTCCTAACCTTAGTCACTTTAATAGCATTATAAAGACAACTAATCTCACAGAGTCGACATGAAGTACAGAGTAAAGGATTAAAAGTAAAACTTAATTCTTTTTCTTTTCTTTCTAATTGAAGTGCATTAGTTGGACAGAGATTGCTACAACCTTGACAGAAATCACAATTCGAATTAAATTCAACTAAAGAAAGATTATTTCTTATTATCTGTTGTAATTCATCGTCTCTCATATCCAAGACCAATAATAACTTTAATAATCTAACTCTTTTTTCTGAAATGCTCGTCTCACTAAAGGTATCTAAGCCATCTTTATTCTGAGATTCCTTGCTATCATTCACGTTAACCTTTGGTTTTAAAATTTTAAATAAGTCACGACGATTTAAACTTAATTCTGAAGCATCATCACTAAATTCAATCTTATTAATATTTAATGAACTATTCTCTTCTTTAATTGGTTCTTTTTGAGCATAATAAATTCTATTCTGCTTAGAAATATCTTTCAATAATTCTTGGCAAGTAAATAATACTTCTTTAAATAAATCTTCTCCAATACTCATTTCACAGTTCTGACATTCGGCCGCTACAACCCAAATATCTGAAGCTCCTGCTAATAGACTTTCCATCAGTAATCGTTCATCTAATCTACCTAAACAGATTACTTCTACTCCATCTTTAATCCTCTGTTTATTTTGAGAACAATATATCTTAATTCTTGATCTCTTCTCAGCTAAAGATCTAATTTGACCACTTAATTTGCCATTAGATTCTTTTAAAATATTAAAGACTCCTGTTGGACAGACTTGATAACAGAAGCCACAGTGGTTACAATTATTCTTTTTTAATTTTAAATTTGTACCTTCTAAAGTAATTACATCATAAGGACAGACATCATAACATTTATTACAAACCTTTTTATTAAAGATATTATTTATACATAAATCTTGATTAACCTTCAATTGGGTTAAATCAAAATCACTAATGAAATTTAATAATTTTTCTAATCCTAACATATCTTTATCTCTCCTCTACATTCTTGAAAATATAACTCGGTTCAGTAACTTCTGAATTAGGCAACGGATTATTCTTGACCAAATTCTTCTCTGCATCAGATAACTCATCTTCTCTCTTTATCTCTAAAGCCTGCATTAAACAACTTTCCACACAACTAGGCAATTCATTATTCTTTAATCTATCTAAACAAAGATTACATTTATAAGCTTTTGATTCATTCTCTGAAAAATACGGTGCCTGATATAAACACCGCTTAACACAACGCTTACAACCGATACATCGATCAGAATCTATTATAACTATTCCATCTTCTAACCGTTTATCAATCGCATTAACTGGACACACTTTTTGGCAGAGGGGTTCTTGACAGTGATTACATGATATTGAAATAGGATGAGGAAGTACTTTTCTTAAATTACCATTTACCTCTTCGTTCTTCTGGGAGCATGCAATTATACAGCTATTACATTCTATACATAAGTCTTGGTTAAAGATAAAATAATACTGATTCATTCTTTCTCCCTTCCTTAAAAATTATTATTTAAAAATCCTACGCCTAAAATTTTGACGTAGGATTTTCATAAATACCTCTTCTATTCTTCTTTATCTTGGTCACCCTCTATTGATGTTGCATTCTTAAATTCTCTAAAACTATTGAGTTACATGGCAGCTCACACAGTTTGGCCGCTCGGGATGAGTAGTTACTGTTGCTCCCATAACTCCAGATTCATGACACATTAAACAATTCTGTCTATTCTCAATACTATGGGGAACAGTAGGTGGATATCCTGCTTGTGCTCCCGATTCAATAGAATTATAACCACTCAATACTAATAATCCTAATAAAGTTACCAATAACCCTATCATTATCTTCTTATCCATTATTTTATCACACCTCCGGAATTATGCTTTTCTCATTTTAACCGCACATATTTTATATTCTGGTTCTTTAGAACTAGGGTCAACGGCATCTATAGTTACTAAGTTAATTAGACGTTTTCTATCAAAGAATGGTACAAATAACATTCCTGGTTGCGGAACACCTCTACCACCAATTTTAGCTTTAAGTTCTAATTCACCACGACGAGAAATTAATTTAACTATATCTCCACTTCTAATATTTAAACGTCTTGCATCATCTTCATGAATCTCAACATAGGTTTCCGAAACTGCTTTCTTCAATTCAGGCACTTGCATAGTCATTGTTGCTGTATGCCAATGTTCTACCACTCTACCAGTGGATAAAACAAATGGATACTTTTCATCTGGAGACTCTGCAGGTCCTTTATTTTCACGGGCATAAATGATAGCTTTACCATCTGGTTTACCATAGAATTCAATGCCTTCTTTTACATATGGGTCATCCGGAGCTACATATCGTCGTGCTGTTTCGTTTCCATCCACAACTGGCCACATTAAACCTCTTTTTTGTCGATAAGCATCATATGGTGCTAAATCTTTCCCGGTACCAAGGGTACATTCTCTATATTCTTCAAAAATTTCTCTTTCTGGATGATCCTTATATGGAAACAAATCTCCATACCCCAATTTCCTAGCCACTTCAAGAAATTGCCATAAATCAGGCTTAGCATCTCCTGGAGCATCAACAGCCTTTTCAAAATGCTGTGTTCTTCTTTCAGTATTACCAAAGACTCCTTCCTTCTCTACCCACATAGCTGATGGTAAGATTACATCAGCGTACTTAGTGGTCTCTGTTGGATATACATCAGAAACTACTAAGAATACATCTTCTAACCCCTTACGATATTTATTGAAATTAGGTAATGATTGTGCCGGGTTAGTAGTTGTTACCCAGAGTGCTTTAATATCACCACGATTAATTGCCTCAAACATAGCCATTGTATGATAACTTGGCTTAGATGGAATCTTATCTACATCAATCCCCCAATGCTTGGCCATCTCTTCCCTATGTTTTTTATTTGCAACTATTCTATGTGCTGGAAGCTTATGAGTAAATGTTCCTACCTCTCTTGCAGTACCACAAGCACTCGGTTGTCCAGTTAAAGATAACGGTGAAGAACCTGGACGACAGATCTTTCCTGTTAATAGATGTAGATTATGAATGGCATTATTTATGAAGACTCCTTGCACCTGCTGATTAACTCCCATTGTCCATAAGCTTAAACTTTCTCGCTTAGGATCAGCAAACATTCTAGCAGCTTTTCTAATATCCTTTGGATCTAAACCCGTAATTTTAGCAGCCTTTTTAGGAGTATAATCTTTTAAAAAAGATTTGAATTCATCTAAATTAATTTCTTTACCGTTCTGCTTTAGATGAGTGTGTTTATTAATAAAATCTTCGTCAATTAAACCTTCATCAATAATTACATAAGAGATTGCATTTAATAAAGCAACATCGCTACCTGGCTTCATGAATAAATCTAAATCAGAGATCTTATGAGTTCTTGTCTCTCTTGGGTCAGCCATAATTACCTTAACATCACTATTTCTTACTCTACGCACAACTCTTGCATAAAGAATAGGATGACATTCGGCCATATTAGCACCAATGATAAAGAATAGATCAGCATTTTCAATATCATCATAACAACCCATTGGCTCATCTTTTCCAAAGGTAGTTAAGTAGCCACCTACAGCACTAGCCATGCATAATCGGGCATTACATTCTAGGTTATTAGTTCCAATGGCACCTTTCATCAACTTACTTAAGACATAACCCTCTTGAACAGTTGATTGTCCAGAAGAGTATATAGATACGGAATCTGGACCATAATTATCTATGTATTTTCTATACTTCTTAGCTATTAAATTCAAAGCTGTTTCCCAATCAGTCTCGACTAGTCTTCCATTTCTGCGTATCTGTGGTTTAGTCAACCTGTTTTCTGTAGCATTCATTAATTTGCCTAAAGAGTATCCTTTTACACATAAGAATCCTTTATTTACTGGATTCTTCTTATCTCCTTTAACTGTAACTACTTTATCATCCTTAACACCAACTAAAACTCCACATCCAGTCCCACAAAAACGACAAGGTGCTTTTGTCCACTTATCAACCTCATTACTTGCGTTAGCAGTAGAGAATAAGGATTTATCCTTAGGATTGATTCCTGCTGCTGTCATTACCGCTGCAGCTGCTGATGCCTTTAAAAAACTTCTTCTTGTAAGTTTCATTAACTGCCCTCCTTAAACATATAAACCTTAATTTAAAAACTGCTCTTTAGTCTGATTTTTAGAGAATTCTTCTTCATAATTGATATATGATGGGAATACACCAATAATCTCATTTAATCCTTCTAATTCCTTTATCTGCTCTTCTAATATATTAGTGTCCTGAGCCTCAATAACAATTACTACTTTACCAGCCTTTTCAGTCTCATAAAAAGTTAGATTTTCTTCTCTTCTAAGTAAGTCCAAGACCTTCTCATTGAAATTCTTATCATATTCAACTAAAGCTCCTGCTATTAACAATAAATCTCCCCCTTTATTTCATTAATAATTATCTATGTGATAAAAATAACTAATTTAAACAAAATAAAATATCCTCTACTAAAAATTAATTAATATATATTTCACAAGTTATATGATACTTCTCCTAAATCTCATTTGTATGTGATATTTTAATAATATTGTATTACTTTTTTCGTCAAATTTGTATGATATGTGTCATAATCATTCATATTACAAATGAAAAAAGCACTTTCTTATGGATATCCATAAGAAAGTGCTTAAAATAAATTTTAATTAATATAAAGTTTTAATTTCCATTAACAACTGCTTTTAACCCAGCAGCATCTTTTATAATTAAATTCTTGCCTTGACCAATAATTAATCCTTTATTCTTAAAACCACTAATTACTCTAATAGCCGTCTCCATGGAAACCCCTAGCATATCTGCCATTTCTGCCCGAGTTAAAGTTAAGTTTAATTGCATTCCGTCGACTAATTCTTTATTCTCACCAGTAGCTAAGGAGATTAATAGATTAGCTACTTTCTCTTTCGCCGATTTAGTTCCTAACAAAAAGATTCTATTATATGCATTTGTAACTTCATCAGTTAATGCAGAAATGAAGTTTTTAGTTAAAGAAGCATTTATAGTAAATAATTTATCTAACTTACTCTTATTTAAGTAACAGACTACTGAATCACCTATAGCTTCTGCAGTATGTCCATAATTACTCTTATCTCTTAATGCACACAATCCTACTATTTCTCCAGGAGCTACAACACGTAATATCTGTCCTTGACCGTTTAATGAACTTTTATATAATTTTATTTTTCCTGATTTTACTATATAGCAACCATGCATATCTTCTCCTTGGTAAAAAAGTTTCTCCCCGTCTTTAACTTCTTGATCAATTAATAATTTTTCGACCTCTTTCAATTCTTCTGAGGATAATTCAGCTAAAATACTATTCATTCTAACTGAACATTTAACACACCTTCTCATTTAATGGCCCCTCCTTTAAATTAATCAAGTCTATTTAAAACTTTTAAAACTTGATTATAATCATCTCTGGTATTAACATTAAAAAAAGAATATAAATGTGGATCAAATTCTTTAATTTCTGCTTCTTCTATATATTTAACTTCTACTGTTGGCCAAAAATCCATGATCTTATACTGTTCTTTTTTTATTGATTCTTCTATCTTAATAATACATTCTTTACTATAAATAGCATGGAGTGGTTCAAATTGACCATTTATTCTAGGGACAAGAAGATCAGGTAGTTGTTGACCTAACATATATTCTATTAATTTCAGATTCAATAAAGGCATATCACAGCCAATAACTAAATTATGATGATCATTACTAGCCATTAAACCTGCATGTATTCCACTAAGAGGCCCCTGATGGTTAAAATCATCAACAGCTATTTGGACATCATATTCTTGATATAAATTTTCATCTTTAGTTGATATAATAATCTCCGTAAATACTGTCTTTAATTTTTTTATTAAATACCCAATCATAGTTTCTCCTCTAAATTCCATTAAATGCTTATTAGCCCCTTCCATTCTAGAACTTTTACCACCAGCAAGTATTATGGCTGCCATCCCACTTCCTCCTTATTTTAATTATTTAATAAATCTTTAAATCCTTTACTCTTCCATTTTTCAAGATCCGTTGTAATCAACATACCTTCAATCTGTGAATGATTTTGAATATATGCCTTAGCATCTTCAAAACCTAATATAAATAATGCAGTAGAGAGGATATCAGCTGTAAATGAAGAATCACTAATAATAGTCACACTAGCTAAACCTCTGGCTGGATATCCAGTATCCGGGTCTAAAACATGATGATATCTTTTACCAGCTTGCATAAAATAACGTTGATAATCTCCAGATGTAACAATATTAGTCTCTTTTACTGCAATTACATCTAAATAAGTATCATCAGGATCTTTCTCATCATCTCTAGGATTTCTAATTCCTAATCTCCACTTGTCTCCATTATATTTAGTTCCTATAGTCCTAATATTTCCTCCCGCATTGATTAAAGCTGATTTAATTCCGGCTTCTTTAAGTATTTTAGCCGCCTTATCGACGATATAACCTTTAGCAACTCCACCTAAATCAATCTTCATCCCTGGCTTAGCTAACATAACTGTTTCTTTCTCTTCATTAATAATAATATCTTTATAATTAACCAACTTTAATTTTTCCTTTAACTTTTGGGTATTAGGTACTGTTTTATTCTCTGTCCCAAAACCCCATAATTCAATAACAGGAGCAATAGTAATATCGAATTTGCCATTTATTGAACTTCCATATTCTTTAGCAGTCTTAATCATATTTAAAATATCATCATCAACTTTTACTGGTCTAATTCCAGCTTGACGATTAATTTTACTAACTATGCTAGCTTGCTTATATCTATCTGATTCATCTGCTATTTGGCGCATAACTTTTATTGCATCTGTCACTGCCCTTTTAGCATTATCTCCTGTAGCCTTAACAGAAACCACGGTGTCCATAAAGAATTCTTTAGTCTCATATTGAGGAGGTTTTGAATTAGTTCTAATAAAACCTATAGCCAAAATCCCTATTATAAATAAAAGTATAAAGCCTATCCCAATCTTTCTTTTTGTTTTCATTTATACCCACCACCATTTACATATTATTCTATCAATATTTCACATAAACTTTTACATAATTTTATCATCTTCAAGACTTTTTTACAAATACAATGACACCTAATAACTATATTGAGAATTGCAAGGTTAAATGCACGGTTTTTCTAAAAAAATTGTCCTCTGTTTATTTATCCAAAATTTTACATAAAAATAAATGATCTGCTTATCTATAATAATTATATATCAATACTTTAAATAATAATTCATTTGTTTTCCCTACAAATACTCAAAATATATTTTTTAAATCTGTCAAGGACGTGCGATAGCACGGGCAAAGCCTTTATCCTTGTACTGATCTAAAAAATATTTTATAATCTTCAGCTAAGGAAAACAATTAAAATTGTATCTGATTTTACTGTGGTATTTAGAATAAAATTATA